>JAHEBI010000080.1 GCA_024642325.1 Eudoraea sp.
CTACGCTAAAAAAGAGTTGCATACAAGCCATTAAAAGATAGTAGTACAAAATGCTAAGGAAGCGGCCTTATAATTGCCACTAAGGAATCTTGCATTAAATCCAGTTACTTTTCGTACCTCCTTTTGCTAACAGGTACGAGGCCTTCACTTCGTCTGCCAAGGCACATTATCTTATTTAAAAAAACAGTAAATTCAAATTATTAAAACAAGCTAATGAATGTCCAAAATCTGATAATTGGAGCTGGCCCGGCCGGCTTGGCAATGGCAGGACGGCTGAGTAAAGCGGGCCTTGATTTTGAAATTGTTGAACAAACCAATAAAATTGCGCCTAAGTGGCATAACCATTATGACAGGCTCCTGCTGCACACTGTTAAATCATTATCGAGTCTGCCCTATCAGGATTTCCCAATTGATTATCCCCAATATATTCCTAAACAGCTATTGGTAGCCTACTATGAAAATTATGCGAAACATTTTGACATTAAACCGCATTTTAATACCGCAGTAAAGTCTGTTTTAAAGAAAAATGATAGCTGGCAAATTGAATGTAAAAACGAAAAAACGTTCGAAGCTCAAAATGTAATTATTGCAACAGGGCTAAACAGGCTTCCGAATATTCCCAATTGGAAAGGACAAGATTTATTTGAAGGTGAAATTATTCATGCCTCTTCCTATAAAAACCCAACAAAATATAAAGGCAAAAAGGTTTTGGTTATAGGAATGGGGAATACAGGCGCAGAAATAGCTTTAGACTTAGCCGAAAAAAAAATAGATGTAGGTATTTCTGTACGGAGTGAAATTGTTGTTGTCCCCAGAGATTTTTTAGGAAAACCCATTCAGCTCACAGCTCAAAAATTAGCCAAATTGCCTTTTCGGTTAGGCGATTTGATTGGAGAATTAGTCCGAAGATTAACATTTGGTAACATTGAAAAATACGGGCTTCCGGTTTCAAAAATCCATCCTGCTGTACTGATTCAGGAAAAAGGCAGAACTCCAGTAATAGATTTGGGAACCATTGCCAAAATAAAAAAAGGCGAGATTAAAATTTTTAAAGAAGTCCTTGAGTTTGATGAAAAAAAGATCCGCTTTGCCGACCAAAAAATTGAAGATTTTGATACGGTTATTTTGGCCACAGGCTATTTTCCAGGCATAAATGAATTTCTGAAAAACAAGAATGCCGTACTTAATTCTATAGGGGAACCAAACAACAAAATTGGTAAAGACGAACAAAAGGGTTTATATTTTATCGGTTATGACAGATTTACGCTAGGAGGTATTCTGGGTACTTTAAAAAACGATTCGGAACTAATTTTGAAAAATATTCTTCAGCAAAGGCAACCAACTGCGCAACAAAATGTAACTGGTTTGTAAATTTCGTGCAGCTTGATGGCTTAGGAGGCGTCCTCCCTTTTGTCTTTTTTGTTTCCCCTCCTCCAGGACATAAGCCGCATTACTAGTGCAACCCCATAAAATGCAACCATGGAGAGGGCCAGAATAGCTCCCAGCTCCCATTTACCTAAAGACCATGAAGCTGAGAACTTAAATCCTATAGAATCAGTAACTATAAAAATCAATAGAATGCCAAGGATCAGCACTGAGATAGCCTTAATAACACTTCCTGAGAATTCCTTTATTAAAATATTTAATTGTACGAAAAACAGCCAGACAATTACAGGTACTAATACAAAAGCAACATACAAGTACATCAATGGATGACAAAATGTACTAAGTAGAATTTCCAGCACATACCGCATTTGAACGGCTAAAACAAAGGGGGCAAAAAAATAAAACTGTATATAAAGATAGTATTCCATAGAGGAACGCGAAAAACTGCCGGCAGTAAACAATTCTATTAAAAAGGTAAATGTCAGGGGAATAGCAATAAAAATGGCACCCACCATGAAGGCATCAGAAGTCTGCAGTATTCCAAGGATTTTATTAATAGTTTGGAAGGTAAAGAGTCCTGTAGGAACCAGCGCATAAGGTACCAAAGCCAGACATATATAGAGTAACAACGGGGCTACATAATCCCTGTAAGCAGGGTCTTTTTTATTTTCTTCGGCTATATAGCGGGGTACCCAGGTAGGGTCCTTAAGGATCTTAAAAAGTGTTTTGGGAATATAGATGACCAACATCAGCAATTGAACTAAAATGTCTCCCAGATTCTTTAATAAAGCAGATGCATTCATTGCCCAGTTGTTCGTTTTACCCTAATAACAGAGGTAAAATACAATAAGTTAGGGCTACTTCCTCCCCTGGCAAGAAAAAAATAAGCTTTTACTTTAACGTCACCCATAATAACATCCCGCATGCAACAAAGGAAAAGTAAGCAACACAACAATAGCAATAAACTTTTTTGGGGTTTGTGTCAGATAAAGATTATTCCTACATTTATTAGGTAGTCAGGGGGATAGATTTGAACATTGATGATAAGCCAAAAACGATATGGAGGCAAAAAAACCGAGTCCGCTTAAAACAAAAATAGATAACGCTTTACAACTGGATTTTGAGCATGATGATGGCATCTGGATTAAAAGTGGTAAAACGCTCCGAAGATTAATTGGCATTCTTGGAATTAGCCTGCCCATTGTATTGGTGCTGGTATCGCTTACCTTCTTTGATCTAAACACCCCCTTAGAATCTATAAGTCATTATTATTATACCCGGTCCGGAGTTTTATTCACGACCATTCTCAGTCTGATTGCCGTTTTTCTGATAGTATATAGTGGCTATAAATCTACAGATTTTTACATTTCAGCTTTGGCGGGAATATGTGCATTATGTGTAGTTTTCTTTCCTACCGGGAGTTTGGGTGAGATGTGTTGCGATGCTTCCAAAGCCTATGCCGTGACGTTTATTTCTGAAAATAGCTTCAGGGAAACTTTTCACCTAATTAGCGCCGCCATTTTTATAAGTTTATTAGCGTATATGTCTTTATTCATTTTTACAAAATCGGACAAACCTCTTCATTTAAGGGGAAAAGCAAAGATGAAAAGGGACAGGATTTATAGGATCTGCGGCGTTTTAATAATCATTGCTTTGCTGGTCATGCTGGCCGGTTTTAAAGGCCTCATTCCTGAAGAAATCTATTTCGGGAATAATCTGACCTTTTGGATGGAAGCTTTAGCGGTTGAAAGTTTTGGAATTGCCTGGCTGATAAAAGGGGAAACTTTTTTTCAGGATTCATCAACCAAAGAAGAAATTTAAATGTCCTAAAACTCCTGCCCACGCTATGAAAAAGTTTTGTTACACATTCTTCTGCTGTCCGTTTTCCTGATAAGTGCTGCAACTTCACAGACCAAACAAGTACCCACCTGCAAAGGCATGGCCCGGAGTGGTGATTTGAAGAATGGCAATCTAAAAGAGCCGGAATCTATTCGAGTAGTATAACAAAATATCCGCCTATAAGAGACTGTATAATTCATTAACAGGACTCACCTACTGGCGAAAATCCCCCTACGCCCAAAAGCGTGGCAGGCCGGGGCTACTTGTCTGATAATTTTCACTAAATTAGTTGATCTGACAGGTAACCAAACAGACTCAACCTGTTGGCCACAAATTTTAGAAACAACGGCAATTACTTTTAAAGGAGAGCGCAAAATACAGACACAAATTCTAGAAAGAATTAAACAATTTAAAGCATTAAAGAAATGAAAATTCAAACATATACTTTTATTGCAATAGCATCTATTTTCATCACTTTCAAAAGTAATGCCATAGACAGGAGGTCTGCGAAAACCGGAGATTTTGATATAGAAAAAGACCTGTTATTGGTACAGTTCGATTGCAAAACCGATGTAGATGACCTCCAGACTGCCGCGGCCTTTGCCACGCTAATGTCTGATTCCCGATTTTCAAAAATACAATATCACGCGGTTGCCGGCACTTATGGCATTCAGGACGGCCTGTATGTAACGCCGAATGATTTATTTCAACTCGCCTTCGGAGACAACTGGACAGACGCACATGAAAACACAAAAAAAGCTGTTGAAAAGGTTAAAGCGATTGCCTTAGCCACCCTCTATAAACAGGGTGATATCTGGATTGCGGATGCAGGCCAATCTGATTTTTCGGCTGCACTGGTAAAAGTTATTCAGGCTGATTTACCCGATTTGAATATTTCTGAGCGCATTCATATTGTTCAACATAGCGATTGGAATGAAGAAGTTACTTCTCCCGGTAGTCTGGATTTTGTAAAGAAGAACACTGATTATCACAAAATACCTGATGGTAACGCAGTTGGAAATGGAACGCCCGGATTTAGATCCCCTGAATATACCCAATGGAAAAATAAAATCACAAATCCTGAATTGATTGCCATATGGCAACTTGCCATTGATTTATCAAACAGGTATAACGGAAAAGAAGGGCGTTATAACAATGAGGCAATTTCGGCAGGTGGATTGGATTTCTCAGACCTTTCCGAAGTTTGTTATATTTTGGCATTACAGGACATAAAGGATACCACGCAATTTTTTGACCTTTTCGCTAATTAAAAACAGTTGTTAATTTTGAAGTCATAGCTAATATGGATGTACAAGAATTATCATCATTGTTTAGTGGCTTTAAAATTCAGGCCGTTACCGGCAACATTTATCATCTAAAAAGTAAGCACTTATGCTGACAGACATTAATCCAAAACTACCCATGCGCAATAAAACGGCTACCAGGGATTACTACATAAACAAACTGGGTTTTAAAGAATTTGGGAATGAAGATTACGATGGCTATTTAATGATTCAAAAAGACAGCATTCAAATCCATTTTTTTGAATTTAAAAGCCTTGATCCTAAAGCGAATTATGGACAGGTGTATATCCGAACAAATGCTATTGAAAACCTTTATCAATCATTCCTGGAACAGAAATTAAGCATCCACCCGGCGGGACATTTACAAATAAAGCCCTGGGGGCAAAAAGAATTTGCCATGCTTGATCCGGACAATAATTTACTGACTTTTGGCCAGGCTGTTTAACTTAAAAAACCCACAGCACCCAGAATGGAATCTCAATAACAGAAAACCCAACCACTATGGCGCATAGCATGCAAAAAGATATTTTAATGGATTTTGTCCTGCAAAATCAGGTAACCAACTCCTATTCTTTAGACAGAGTAACCCCTGAAAACCAGAGTTTGCGATTAAATAATAAAACGGCCTCCATCGGTTTTATTTATAGACATATTGGGGAAACCATGAATATGTTTGGCCTGTTTTTCGAAATACATTCAGATGTTCAAAACACAACTATCGGTCAAACGGATATGGGCAAGGAATATGATTTGGAAACCAGCAGGTCTTTACTGGAAAAAGGGTATGAAATGCTCAAAAAACTGATTGAGGATACTCCGGATACTGGTTGGCTGGACCAAATAGAGACTCCATTTTTTGGGACGGTCAGCAAAGCCAGGCTGTTTTCTCATATTCTGTTTCATAACTCCCATCATTGCGGGCAAATTTCATTGACATTGAAACGTGGAAAATGAAACAAAACAATGTCCGGGATAAATTTGCTGCACTATCCTAGCATTAAAATCCTTATATTTAAACAGCTTGATTAGTAGGTTAAAACCTTAGTAAAAACAGCAACCCATTTTGCCGTAATAAAACAATCATTTAAGGTAGTTATGAAACTTGATTTACCATTTGTACGCTCACAATTTCCGGCTTTTTCGGAACCTTCACTGGAAGGGTGGGCTTTTTTTGAAAATGCCGGGGGATCTTATCCTTGTATACAGGTAATCAATCGGCTGACCGATTTTTATATGAAAAATAAGGTGCAGGTTAACTATCCTTATCCTGCTTCCACTCTGGCCGGAGAACTGATGGAAGCTTCTTATAAAAGAATGGGGGATTCCCTGAACGTATCAGACTCCGAAATTCATTTCGGCCCGTCCACTACACAAAATGTTTATGTGCTGGCAAATGCCATGCGCCCAATGTGGAAAGACGGTGACGAAATTATTGTTTCCTGTCAGGATCACGAAGCCAACGCCGGAGCATGGAGAAAATTGGGAGAACGGGGAATTAAAATTGTAGAATGGCATGTTCATGCAGATACGGGATTGCTGATGTTAGATGAATTGGAAACATTGTTTTCTGACCGAACAAGGATGGTGGCTTTTCCGCATTGCTCGAATATTATTGGCCACATTAATCCTGCTGAAGAAATTAGCCGAATAGCCCATAAGCATGGGGCCCTCTCAGTAGTGGATGGAGTGGGTTACGCACCACATGGTTTTCCGGATTTAAAAAATCTGGGGGCAGACATTTATCTATTTTCATTGTATAAAACATTCGGCCCTCATTTGGGATTGATGTATGTAAACAAAGAGTTGATAGGAAAGATGGAAAACCAATCCCATTTTTTTAAGGAAGGTATAAGCAGGAGTATGTTAACCCCTGCAGGTCCTGACCATGCGCAAATTGCTGCTGCCAGTGGAATATTAGATTATTTTGATGCGGTTTATGAACATCATTTTGATGAGGCAGCAACACCTGCTCAAAGAATTAAAGCCATCAACAGATTGTTTCAGAAACATGAAAAAGAGTTGATGGAGCGATTACTCGATTTTTTAAGGTCCCGGGATGATGTTCAAATTATAGGTCCTGAAAGTGCAGAAGACAGGGAGCCAATTGTTTCTATTATTCCTGTCAATAAAACACTTAAAAATGTTTATGCGACATTAACCGGACACAAATTGATGTTGGGTATGGGGAATTTCTATGCGGTACGTCCGCTTATGGATATGGATATCCCCATAAATCCCGGGGTGTTGAGAATCTCTTTTATTCATTATACCACAGTGGAGGAAGTTGATCAGTTGATTGAGGGTTTAAAAGTTGCATTGTAAAAAATACACCTGTATCCAAAGGGTATTCCGGACTACCGTTGGAATCCCCAATACATCTGTTTCCTCTATAAAAATGATTACATTATTTAGAGCAGGCCTTTTTTAATCTAATGGAACCAACAGTTCCTGATCATTAAAACAAATTAACCCTAATTTAGTATGACCAGATACTATCTGAAATGTTTATAAGAAATAAAGACACATCTCTGTGTGTTGTACCCATTGTGCTATCCTTGTTTTTTTTCTCAAACGTGATCTGCAGTCAACAGCAGACTGTTTTTAATGAAAATATTCAAATAAGAGAAGTTTGGATACCTATGGCCGATGGCACTCAATTGGCGGCTGATTTATATTTGCCGTCCGACCTGAAAAACAATGAGCGCCTTCCTGTAATATTAGAGTATTTACCTTATCGCAAGGATGAAGGAAGGGGTAATCGATTTCCCCTGTTTTCCTATTTTGTTCAACAGGGGTATATAGTAGCCCGGGTGGATATAAGAGGTACAGGAAGAAGCCAGGGAAAGTTAGTGGACGGGGAATATTCGGATGGAGAACAGATTGATGGAGAACAAGTAATTGATTGGTTATCCAGACAAAATTTTTCTACCGGCAAAATTGCCATGCTTGGGATCTCCTGGGGTGGCTTTAATGCACTTCATATGGCTATGCGGCGTCCACCAGCCCTGAAGACCATTATTTCGTTAATGTCCACTGACGATATCTATCAGGATGATGTCCACTTCATCGATGGTATGATGCATATAGATGCCTATGAAATTGGTCAGGATTTAACCAATGCACTGCCTGGTGCACCGGACTTCGTGATTGATGAGAACTATTTTAAGAATCGGTTTAACACAGATCCATGGCTTTTGAAATACAAAAAACAGCAAACAGACGGACCGTTCTGGAACAGGGCTTCTTTAAATGAAGATTACACACAAATTGATATTCCCACTTTTGTGATTGGTGGCTGGTATGACGGATATAGGGATTTTATACCCAGAATGTTGAAAAATGCAGATGTGCCTGTAAAGGCATTATTGGGCCCATGGAATCACACCTGGCCAAATTGGGCGAGCCCTGAACCTGCTATTGAATGGCGGCAAATAGCAGTACGTTGGTTAGACCATTGGCTTAAAGGAATTGATACGGGTATATTAAAAGAACCCGCACTTTATTATTACCAGAGAGACTGGCACAGGCCTGGCCATGATTTAACTACTATTCCAGGTTCCTGGAAAGAATCGGAAGTTTGGCCGGAAACTCTGGACACCTTGCTCTATTTGCAACAAGATCATCAACTCAGTGCCACTCCCTCAAGTTTTAGTGATTCGCTTGTATATAAACCCTCGGTTGGAGTTGAAGCAAGTGGTTCGGTAATGTGGTGGGGTGATTGGGCTCCGGACCAAAAAGGGGCAGATGTTTACAGCCTGGTATATGACTCACCTCCCATTTCAGATAGCCTTGAAATACTTGGGTTTCCTGAGGTAATTTTACGAACGTCCACGAATGCTCCGGCTGCCAATTGGTTTGTGAGGTTGTCAGACGTGGCCCCCAACGGGATGGTCACACAAATAACAGGTGCCGGATTCAATGCAAACCACATAAAATCTGCCGCAACGCCCATTAAATTGTTAGTGGACAGCACTTATACCTTAAAGATAGA
>JAHEBI010000466.1 GCA_024642325.1 Eudoraea sp.
CTCTAAATGGGATCAACCGGATCCTTATAAAGTAGTGCTTAAATCAAAGGAGGGTGACGAATGGAAAACACTGTCGTTTGATGATCTAAAGGAGGACTTCGATTATGACTGGCGCCTATTTGGCCGCTCTACCTCAGATGATAAAGGCCCCATTGTTATGTTCCTAAATGCCATAGATCTTCTGAAAAAAAACAATGTAAAAATTCCCTTTAATATTAAGGTAATATTGGATGGCGAAGAAGAGAAAAGCAGCGCCCCTCTGCCAAAGGCGGTAAAGGAATATCGTGAATTGTTGGAAGCAGATTTCCTGATCATTTCAGATGGTCCTGTACATTCCTCGGGGAAACCAACAATTGCATATGGTACAAGAGGCATAACCACTTTAACGCTCACTACCTACGGGCCAATAAATCCGCAACACAGTGGACATTATGGGAATTATGCCCCAAATCCGGGGTTTCAATTGGCTCAGGTATTAGCCAGCATGAAAGATAAAGAAGGAAGAGTGATCATTGATGGTTACTATGACGGCATTAGCATGGACGAATCAACATTAAATATACTCCGAAGTGTTCCGGATGATGCCAAAACAATCAATGACCATCTGGCCATTAAACAGCCTGAAAAAGTGGGTGCATTTTATCAGGAAGCCCTGCAATATCCTTCATTAAATATTCGGGGGTTATCTTCGGGATGGGTTGGTGAAAAAGCGCGCACAATTGTGCCCGAAAGTGCAACTGCAGAAATAGATATCCGGCTGGTACCTGAAACTGATGGAGTTCGTTTAAAAAATCTTGTTAAGAAGCATGTGGAAAATGAAGGGTACTATGTAATGGCTGATGTTCCGGATAAAAGTCAAAGATTGAAATACGATAAAATCATTACCATAACGGAAGGTTCTGTCACAGATGCATTCAGAACGGATCTGGACAATCCATATGGTGTTTTCCTTGCAAATACATTTAAAAAAACATTCTCAGAGGATGTCGTACAAATCAGGATCATGGGCGGTACCGTGCCCATTGCACCATTTATTAATGAACTTAAAATTCCTGCATTTCTGGTTCCTCTTGTAAATCCTGACAACAATCAACACAGCCCGAACGAAAATTTAAAAATTGGTCAGATCGCATATGGCATACAGGTGTTCTATGGAATTATGAGCAGTAAAATGGAATAAAATCACTTTTGTTTTTAAGTGTTATGATTTTTGAGTGATTCTTCAATTGTATTAAAAAATATCTAAGGTCAATAATTTGCCGGTATCACTTTGGTGAACGAAATGTTAAATATTCCAAAAACAAAATTAAACGCATAAATAGCTATTGTTTATTGAATAAAAATTGATTTATTTTGTTGCCATTTTATGAGCTTCAAGTGATTTTTTTTGGAGATAAAAATTCTGAAATGGCAACTTTTAGTAAGTTAATTATGGAGATGGACCGGAATACCCTGGGTGAGAATGAAATTATAATAAAACCAATGGAGGGTTTTATTCAAGTACATTCTAATGGCAATAAAGATATACAATTTGCAACCAGGCTATGGTCAAAAATAGCAGCTAATTGCAGATCCATGAATTGTTTCAACGTTCTTGGTATTGCCTATACAACCTCTCCTCCAGAAGCTATCGAAGCTTATCAATATGGTGATCTTTTTGAAAAACTGGGGATAGACAAAAATTATCGAATAGCCTGGGTAGAGTTAAACCCGCTAACTTATAATACCAGCTATTTTGTTGAAACAGTGTTATTGAACCGGGATCTGAATGTACGCCTATTTCACAACATTGAGCAGGCTCAAAACTGGCTGCTTCAAGGAGGTCATCAATACTAGACCTGTTTTTTAATCTGCTACCTGGCAGTCTGAAGATGGGATTAACAAACTTATACAGGTATGAATTCGCTTAAGCCGGTGGTTCCTAAAGCATTTCAAAATCTACACAGTTAATTCAAGCTTGTCCCCAAATCAAATTGGTTAATTGGAACAAGAACCAGGCTGGCTTTGTTTTAAGCTGAATTTCTACTGGCATTAATATTACCATATAGTGAGCGCGTGACTATTTTTTCATAAAGCTCCTTATAATCCGAATTTTCACTAATCTGATGCAGGGCATACTGCTGGATTACCAGTAAGGGCAATACAATATTTTCCCTGATCTTAATCGATTCCCGTGAAACCGCCTCATTTTCCATAAGTATTTCCGAATTACTGATCAGTAATAACATTTTTTTTGAAAGCAGGTATTCATCATGCAGTATGTTCCAGAATTCGCCATATTCCTCATCATCCTTCATGTAACTTGTGAGCTCAAAATAACACTT
>JAHEBI010000081.1 GCA_024642325.1 Eudoraea sp.
CCCAATATATTTCCATGATGCCGGCCGAGGAAGAAAATGAAGAATTAAGACAATGGCGCATTAATTCCTGGAAGAATAGGATAGCACCGGAAGGATATGCCTTCCCGGGAGATCCAAGAAACTGGGAACAAACCAGATACAAAACTGCCGAATTAAATGAATTGGGAGAAAAATTATTGGGTTTGAAAAAATGGTAGGCAATAATGGTGATGGTGACAAACGCTTTTTTTGGTACTTTCAATAATTAATCAAACCTAAAAAGCCAAAGCTTATGTTATCAAATATTGGAGTTTGGGACATCACCATCCTCGTTATTTATTTTGGAATTATACTGTGGATAGCGAAATGGGCTTCGGGGAACAAAGAAGATTCAAATGGTCCGGTTGATTATTTTCTGGCTGGTAAAAACCAGGGCTGGTTTGTTATTGGAGCTTCCTTATTTGCTTCCAATATTGGTTCTGAAATTATCTTAGGGGTATCAGGGGCAGGAGCCCGGGCCAACATGCCAATGGCCAATTTTGAAATCCTTGCCTCCCTCATACTAATTTTACTTGGATGGGTATTTGTCCCCTTTTATTTAAGGACGGGAGTATACACCATGCCTGAATTTTTGGAAAAACGTTATTCCAAAGCTTGTAGAAACTACCTTTCTGTAGTTTCCATCCTGGCTTATGTTATTACCAAAATTTCGCTGATCATATTTGCAGGGGCCCTGGTTTTTGAAACTATGGGAATTTCTTTTTGGACAGGTGCAATTATTACAGTTGTTGCAACTGGATTTTATACCGTCCTTGGAGGATTAAAGGCGGTCATCTATACGGATATGGTCCAGGCTTTTATTTTACTGATTGGGACGGTTGCAGTTACATGGTTTGGGCTCTATCAGTTGGGGGGTTGGGATCAAATGATAAACATCATAACTACGGCCTCTGAGAAGACAGGGAATCCGCCGGTAGAACGCTTTTTTAATTTATGGAGGCCTATGTCCGACACCGAATACCCCTGGACGGGAATGCTGTTTGGAGCCCCTATTTTAGGGGTTTGGTATTGGTGTACAGATCAATATATAGTTCAAAGGGCCCTGTCGGCAAAAAATGTACTTAACGCAAGGCGAGGCGCCCTTTTTGCAGGGTTTTTGAAGTTGTTGCCGGTTTTTATCTTTTTTATCCCTGGGGTAATTGCCTATGCATTGCTTCAAAATGGACAAATTAGTTTTTCTATGGACAATGCAGACCAGGCTTTGCCTACAATGATTACCAATTTTCTTCCGGTGGGAATAAAGGGATTGGCTATTGCTGGATTGCTGGCAGCTTTAATGAGTTCATTGTCTTCTGCTTTTAACTCTAGTTCTACCTTGCTGACCATAGATTTTTACCAACAAAAAAGGCCCAATGCTTCCGAAAAGGAATTGGTTCGATTTGGACAAATCGCCACTTCTGTATTGGTGATAATTAGTTTGGGATGGATCCCTTTTATGAAATCAATGATGGGAGGGGGGATTTTTCATTATCTTCAAAATGTACAAGCCTACATAGCTCCACCTATTGCCGCAGTTTTTCTTTTTGGGTTATTCTATAAATGGATCAACGCCCGTGGCGCAATAATTACCTTATGGACTGGATTTGTGCTTGGAATTTTAAGATTGGTAACTGAATTTCTTCGTAACGAAGGGATGCTGGTCGTTTCGAAAAATTCATTATTTGGTATTTTTCTTGGGATTAATTTTCTGCATTTTGCTCTTTACCTCTTCCTTTTCTGTGCAGGTCTATTGATGTTGGTAAGTAAAATGGGAGTACCGCAGTCCATGGAAAAACTACAACTCGTTACTTTTCAAAAGGATGCTTCAAAAGGAAAAATTAAATGGACAAAGGATGTGATAATTACCCTGGTATTGGTTGTACTTGTCCTGCTAATATGGATAATTTTCAGTCCTTTGGGGATAGGGGGTTAGTATATACCTTTTAGTGTTATTTACCAATTAGGGTTATCTGTATAAATGACATTTATTTCTAAAATTAAATGGCGGATCTAGTTTTATGATAAAAGGATAAAACTGCCTTTATTTCGGGTTCTGCCGCGCAAATGTAAAATATACACACCCCTTCCTTCTTGCAGATATGCCTAAAAGTAGGGGAAAGTTGCAAATGCCATTACCTATTTTGTGAGTTCTTTTTCTTCATCCACAAATAGAGCCGATGTGAAAATTGATTGGGGGAATACAGGAAGGATAATAAGCTTTGAACCCCATTATTTTGGATTCCTTTTCCTAAAAGACGAATAAACACTACTTTTGCGCCCTTAATTGCAGAAGGCATGAAAAAGTACCTAAACCTATTCGATTTTTCACAAAGTGTAAATTATAAAACTGAAGTATTATCCGGATTAACGGTTGCACTGGCTTTGGTACCGGAGGCTATTGCTTTTGCCCTAATAGCAGGTTTATCTCCATTAACAGGATTATATGCAGCTTTTGTGATGGGGTTAGTTACTTCTATTTTCGGAGGGAGACCGGGTATGATTTCGGGAGCAACCGGCGCAGTGGCAGTAGTTATAGTTTCACTTGCCATGGATTATGGTGTGGAATATGTATTTGCCGCAGTGGTATTGGCGGGAATCCTTCAGTTGGCAGCTGGGATTCTTCGTTTAGGCAAGCTGATGCGGCTTGTGCCACATCCTGTAATATTTGGCTTTGTTAATGGCCTGGCCATTATTATTTTTATTTCACAGTTAGATCAATTCAAGTCGTCTGATGGTTCATGGTTATCCGGCAGTACCTTGTTTATTTTTTTAGGATTAGTACTATTTACAATGCTCGTTATTTGGGGATTGCCCAAATTAAGTAAGGCAGTTCCTGCCTCTTTGATTGCTATCCTGGCTGTTTTTGGACTCGTTCTTGCATTTGATATAAATACGAAAACAATTGGTGATATATCCTCCATTCAGGGTGGTTTCCCGCCATTTCACATCCCGCAAATACCTTTTTCGCTAGAAACCCTGAAGATCATTTTTCCTTATGCGGTTATAGTTGCCGGGGTAGGTTTAATAGAGAGTTTATTAACACTCAATATTATTGATGAGATTACTGAAACACGCGGGCGCGGTAATAAGGAAGCCGTAGCCCAGGGAACGGCAAACATACTTTCCGGGCTGTTTTCAGGGATGGGAGGTTGCGCTATGATAGGCCAGAGTTTGATCAACACATCCAATGGTGCACGGGCAAGATTATCTGGCATAGTGGCCGCGGTGATGCTTCTTGTCTTTATTATGTTCGGGGCTGACTTGATAGAAAAAGTGCCAATGGCCGCACTTACCGGGCTAATGATCATGGTTGCACTTGGAACATTTGAATGGGCAAGCTTGCGCACGTTCCGGAGAATGCCTAAATCTGATGTTCTGGTAATGATACTGGTAACTCTGGTTACAGTGTTTCTGCATAACCTGGCTCTGGCTGTATTGGTTGGCGTAATTATTTCTGCCCTGGTCTTTGCATGGGACAATGCCAAAAGGATTCGCGCCAGAAAATATATAGACGAGAACGGCATAAAGCATTATGAGATTTACGGGCCGCTATTTTTTGGCTCGGTGGCCTTATTTAATGAAAAATTCGATGTACTTAACGATCCGGATGAGGTTATTATAGACTTTAAGGAAAGCAGAGTGGTGGATATGTCTGCCATAGAAGCTTTAAACAAACTAACGGAACGCTATCTCAGAGTAGGTAAGAAGATACATCTAAGGCATTTAAGTGAGGATTGCAGGCGCCTGTTAGCAAATGCTGACGCCATTATTGATGTAAATGTCCTGGAGGATCCTACTTACAAGTTAGCTATAGATAAGGTCTGATGTTTACTGTATTGCGAATTTTACATTCACTGTACTTTCTACTTTTATCTTTTCAAATTCAACTTCAATAGGCTGGTCGGCATTTCCATCTTTAATCATTTTCACCTCAATCATCTCTGCCTGATAACTGTTTTGTAGGCCTGTATTCAGATCAGAAATCAGAAGAGCCGGTCCCAGTTTTTGTTCTAATGGCAAAACCATTGCCTCTGCCTGAATTTTTGCTGCACCAACTGCGGATCGTCTTAGATCTATTTTAAGTTTTTCAAGTTTTGAATATTCTGTTTTTATAAGGTTTACATTCGATATCCCTATGGATTCAAGTTCCATGATTACTTTACCTGCCGTTAACGCATCATACACCAATAATGAATATTCTTTATCTTTTTGAATATCCACTTTTCTAAGGAAATATTTTTTAAAATTACTTGCAAGATCGGCAAGGGTAAGTTGTTCCTCAGTATCAATTCCCAGATCTTTAAGTTTACCGGCCATTTTATTTTCCAGTTTTTCAACCGATATTTTGCCTTTGGTGTCTGCTTCTGTAATTAATATGGATAAATAGATACGGTCCGGTGTAACCAGGGTATCGACTCGTGCGGTGGTTTCTAAATAATTTTGATCAATAAAGTTTTTACTTTGACCGAAACTCATAAGTCCAGTTGTAAATAGAAAAGCAAACAAAGATCTCAGAGCTATTTTTTGGAGTATTAGATTTTTCATAGTACTAATTTATGTTTACGAAACTATAGTTTTCTTTACACTTTCAAAAGGGATATTGAGGGAAGTGCTATTCCATGTGAGTGAGTCCTGGTAATTAGAAGGTAAACCCTTTCTCGCCTTTTTCATTCTTCAAATATAAAAGTGCTGAACTCTTCAATTAAATAGGCGAGAACAGCACTTTTAAATATTTTAATCTGGCTTTAAAGGGTACGCAAGTATTCTGCAACAGCCCTGGCCTCTTCTTCTGTAAAGTTTTGATTCAGCATTATGGCATTGTTGTATTCTTTCAATAATGCTATGGCAATAGGGTCTTCTTTAATCATAACATCCGGGTTTAAGATCATATTCATCACCCATTCCGGACTTCTGCGTTCATAAATGCCCGCCAGAGCAGGGCCTATCATGCGTTGATTCGCCATATGGCAAGCCGTACAAACAGCTTTAAACTTCGCTTCACCCGCTGCAGCCAATTCGGTATCTACTTCTGCTGCAAATTCTACGGAAGTTATAGGTCCAACTCCTTTGTTGTTTAAATCTACCGGAACAGCTTCAGTTTCAGTTTCTGCTTTCACCTCCTTTTTGGTTCGGTTCATTTCAAAGCCTCCTTCTTTTTTCTCTTCTTTTTTTTCACCACAGCTCATGAGCAGGGCACAAATTCCAATTATGGCAAGTATTTTTCGCATGTTGTTTAGATTAAAGGCACTAATATATGAAATAGCATGGATCAAATGAATTCCTTAATAAAATTTAGACCAATTTTTTCAGAATAAGATATGTTTTGTGCATCAAAGAAACCTACATGTCCTCCATATTTAGGCATGTCAAGAAAGAGATGAGGGTTAAGCTCCGCTTCCTTTACAGGATAACACGCCTTACCAAGAAATGAGTCGTCCTGCGCATTGATAATCAAGGTTGGGATTTTTATCCGGGGTAATAACTGAAGACTACTACACTGCAGGTAATAATCTAAGGCATCTTTAAACCCATGGGCTCTGCTGGTATAAATATCATCAAAATCTTTTAGGTTTCTGATATTATTTATATCCTCTTCTGAGATTAATTCCGGGAATTTTTCCCGTTTTAAATGTAATTTATCAACCAGATGTTTTTTAAATCTTTGGGCATATAGTGTATTTTTCAATTTCAGCAACTGAATCAACGAATCATATAAACTGCAGGGTACAGATACGGTTACGGCACCTTTTATTTGATCTGCCACATTCCCTTGACCCAGATATTTTAAGGTCAGATTACCCCCAAGACTAAAGCCTTTAATAAAAATATTGCTATATTTCCCGGTAGAAATTATATGCTTTATTACGGCTTCAAGATCTTCTGTAGCCCCTGAATGATAGGATCTGAATAATCGATTGGTTTCTCCGCTGCACCCCCTGAAGTTTACTGCGCAACTATCCAGCCCTTCAGCATTAAAATATTTGGCACTTCCCGTGATGTAGGGTCGTTGAGCATGGCCCTCCAGTCCATGCAAAAGAATAACTACAGTATTTGCGGGCATATTGGCAAAGCTCCAGTCCAGGTCTATAAAGTCTCCATCTTCGAGCTCCAAACGCTCTCTTTGCTGTTTTAAGCTGATAACCTTTCTAAATAGGCCCGAATAAATGGTAGATATATGGCCATTTTTAAAAGGCAACGGAGGATTATAATCAGATTTAACCAGTGGCATTAGTACAGAATATAATCCTTAGGTTCAACAGGATCTGGAAGGTTTTCTTCATCCAGCATATCACGTAAATCGATTTCTATAGTTCGGCACAAGGCGGTCATTGGGACGTCATTGATTCGGCCTTCAAAAGGATCTTCACTATTATCACCAACTTTCTCCATGGTAATAAATATCCAGGAGATCAAAACGGAGAAAGGGATCATCAAAAAGCCGTACCAGGATTGCACAGTATCTGCCGGGATTAAAGTGTCATCTTCAAACACATCCAGTAAACCAAAAGGCAAAATCAATATAAAAATCCAGGTAAAGACCCTGGAAAAATATCCATACTGTCTTGGAAAAGGAGTGTTTTTAATTCGTTCACATTGCCCCTGAAGCGTATAAAATTCTTCTAAAACAGACTGCATTTGATCTTCCTGGAAACCGTCAATAATCTCCTTTTCTTTGAGTGCGACAATATCCATCGCCTGATTTTTGATCAAATGTGTGGCTGGGTTTACCCTTTTCTTAAGATCTATAAACTCCCTTTTATTTACGTAATTAAAAGCCTCATTGCAGGATGGGTTTCGCTCTCCGTGCTTATCAAACATTTTTTCGACTAATTTATCCTCTTTTAAAGACCAGGGTCTGGGTTGTCTCAATTGAACCCTAAGGGCATTTATCCATCCAATATGTCTGTAAATTAATTGAGCCTGCATTTTTTTGTCGGCTGCGTTATCCTCACTTCGTATAAAACTTAAAACCTGTATGGCCCATGTCCTGCTATAGTTTACTATCCCACCCCAAATTTTTCGACCTTCCCAAAAACGATCATAGCTTTGAGAATTCTTAAAGCCAATATAAAATGCAACAGCAATGCCAATAACACTAATTGGCTGAAAAGGGATATCCAAAAAATCCCAGTCCAGAAAATGGTATACATAAAATATAAAGCCCGCATACACGGTAAAAAAAATGAGATTCTTCCAGGCATACCTCAGAATGACACCCCAGCCAATATTTCTTTTGATGTACATATGCCTTTATAACTTTTTTAAGTTCATTTCGGATAAATTTCCAATAGTCTGCTTTGCTCTTCTATGGCATTTTTAAATTCAGATTTAAGTTTTGCTATAAGATCGGTAACCGTAAGTACGTCGTCTATATTAGCTGCCCCCTGACCGGCAGACCAAATGGTCTTCCAGGCCTTTGCTTCTGTATATAATTCCTTTCCAAAGTCAATTTTAACATCTTTTTTAAGGTCTTCTGCAGTAATACCGGCTGCGTTAAGACTAGGCGCTAGAAAATTGGCATGTACCCCTGAAATGGCCGCTGTATAAATTATATCACTTGCCCCAGCCTTTATGATCATCTGCCGGTATTCTTCCGGCGCTCTGCTTTCTAGGGTATTGATAAAACGGGTACCCATATAAGCCAAATCTGCGCCCATTTGCAAGGCAGATGCAATATCTCTTCCGGTACTTATACAACCTGAAAGGATAATGGTTTTATGGTAAAACTTTTTGATTTCTGCCACCAGGGTCATCGGATTAATTGTACCTGCATGCCCCCCGGCACCCGCAGAAACTAAAATAAGTCCATCTACCCCGGCTTCTGCTGCTTTTTCTGCATGCCTTTTTTTAATAATATCGTGAAACACAAGCCCGCCATAACTGTGCACTGCATCAACTACCTGGGATACGGCACCCAAAGAGGTAATAATAATAGCAACTTTATGTTTAATACATAATTTTAGATCTGCCTCCAGCCTTGGATTCGTAGGATGAACAATCAGGTTAACACCAAATGGCGCTGCTTTTTTTCCTGTTTTTTCTTCAAAATTGGCTAATTCGGTTTTGATCTGTATTAGCCATTCTTCAAATCCTTCACTTGTCCGTTGGTTAAGAGCAGGAAATGTTCCTATAATTCCATTTTTGCAACATTCGATAACCAATTGTGGGCCCGAGATAAGGAATAGGGGTGCCGCAATAGCTGGTAATGAAAGTTCTTTGATAAATGAGGGTTTGTCAGCCATAATTGATTTTTGTGTTTTTAAAAATAGGTATAAATTTTTAGCCAACGCAAGCCACGGGAAATCAAAACCAATTTTTTTTAAATTCCTTTACATGCATGGCAAATTAATATCATGGAAAACCAATAATCAGGGGTCTCAAGGGAAGACTGAAA
>JAHEBI010000467.1 GCA_024642325.1 Eudoraea sp.
ACATGGCTGCACGGAAAGACCCGCTTTGATTGATGGCTTTATGAAAAAGACCTTTTGCCTTGGGCATAGCCATTAATGTATTTACTTTGGCCCCACCACCAGATTGGCCAAATATGGTTACATTATTGGGATCACCCCCAAAATTTTCAATGTTGTTCTTTACCCATTCGAGCGCAGCTACTATGTCTGTAATACTGTTATTGGCAGAATGCCTGTATTTATCTCCGTAGGCAGACAGATCCAAAAAGCCAAGAATATTCAGACGGTGATTTATGGAAACCACTACCACATCTCCTTTTTTACTAAGGTTTTCCCCATCGGTTGAAGGCAATTCCTGGCTAGAACCGGCAGTGAAGCCACCACCGTGGATCCAAAATAAAACAGGTCTTTTCTTATTGTCGTCAATGCCTGGTGTCCATATATTGATTCGCAGGCAGTCTTCATTGGGATATCCCCAATCATGGTCAAAAACAAATTCAGGTTCATCAGTAACCTCAGTAGTAGGGGTCATTAGGGGCGCCACAGGCCCATACATCGTTGAACTTCTAACACCTTCCCAGGAATCGGCTTTTATCGGAGCCATAAAGCGTTCTGCTTTGGCATAAGGGATACCCTTATAAATAAAGGTACCATTATGGATATACCCGCGAACTTTTCCAGATTCCGTGTTGGTTACGGCGATATTCTCTCCGGTAATCACTTCCTGGGCAGAAAGGGATGCCATCATTAAAAATAAGGCCAGGCCCATAAATTGAAGTTTTACTTTTTTCATTTTTTCAATATTAGAATGACTATAAATGTTGTATTATTTAAAACCGATTTTCTTTAAACCGTCATGGCTTATCTTAATTGCCTCAAGGGGTTTCAATCCATCAAACGTCATGTCCTGTTCCACCATATAGTATTTCATGCCGGATAGCTTTTTATTTTCAAGAATACGCGCAAAATTGATATTTCCTTTACCGACAGGAGCAAACCTGCCTTGCTCGTCCATATCCTTAACATGCCAAATCTTAAAGCGGCCCGGATATTTTTCAAAATAAGCCACAGGATCTGCCCCAGCTTTGGTAACCCAATACAGGTCCATTTGAAAATTTACATATTTGGGGTCGCAATGTTCCAACAAATAATCTATTGGCACAATACCATCGGAATCTTCCCGGAATTCAAAATCATGGTTATGGTATAATAATTCGAGGCCGGCAGTGTGGCATTTTTTGCCAAGCGTGTTAATAATTTCTGCCAAGTTTGCGGCACCACCCGTCATACTCATAGTTCTGGTCTCACGATCCGACTTAAATAAGCCCATTGGAGGCACGGGAATTACGAAATACTTAAATCCTGCTGCTTTTACATCGGCAATCATGGCATCTGCATTATCCATGGTTACGGAGCCTTGATGCGTACTCACTGGGCTTAAACCGATTTCTTTCAGGAATTTTTTAAAGTCAGCAGGGGACATATTGTAGAATTTACCATCGGCATATCCGGCGGCTTCTATATACTTAAAGCCGGCATCGGCCACCGCTTTAAGAGTAGATTGTGCATCGTCAGTCATGTTGTCTCGGACTGTATAAAGTGCAAGGCCCCCAGACTTTTCCTGTGCATGGCATAGGAAGGATCCCATTAAAAACAAGGAGGCAAAAAGAAGTTTAATAGATGAATTTTTCATATGTTTATAATTATTGTTGCTAATTGTGAATGATTTTTAAGCGTAAAGAGTTGAACCGGAACAGGTAAATTCTATACATGATCGTAGTGTTCAATAGGTTCTTTAATTTTAAAACTATATAGATAAGGCGCCTTGTGGGCCCCACCGGTAAACAACTTTTCATGCCTCTTTAAAATGTCAAGGCCCAATATTTTTCTCTGAAAGGTCGTTCTGCGTAATTTTTCTCCAAGAACAGCCTCATATACCAATTGCAGCTCCTTCATGGTAAATTTTGAGGGCAATAAACTCATTCCTATCAACTTTTTTTCCAAATTGTTCCGGAGGGTTCCAAGAGCTTTTTCTACAATTTTATTGTGATCCATCATTAAAGGGGGCAAATCATCAATGGCATACCAATTAATGGAATCTGAAAGTTCATCTGGTTTGGGTTCCACATTGCTGTAATTTATCAACGCGTAATAGGCGGCAGATATAAAACGGTCCAATAACCAGTTTCCTTCTTCGATTTCATGACCGTTTGCCTCCAAAATGATCCTCATTGTATCAGGATCTGGCCTGGAAACATCTCCAAACGTCTGAAACTGTTCCAGATAAATATTGTCCAACCCGGTTCGTTCTTTTAGAC
>JAHEBI010000082.1 GCA_024642325.1 Eudoraea sp.
CTTTTATATTTTAAATATATATAAAAAACACAAAAGCATTGAAATAACGTAAGTATTTTCGTTCAAATGCAGACCAACTGGTCGGTAATTTTGTCCATTTACTCCATTATTTATACCTCAAAAAACTATGGGAAGTGCCATTTTTATTGCTAAACCCTCTTTAGGAGCACAAAACTAAGCCCATATATTGCTATTATAATTGAATTACTTCGAAATTAACTCGTTCATATAGAAAGTAAGCCTAATCGCTAATGACTTCTAATTAATTACACTTGTTAAAATTCCATAAGTAGGACATACAATTATTTATGGATAAATATGTACAAGTATAACAGACAACTTTTTTATTGTTCTTATTGTCCTTGGAAAATCATTAATCTTCATACATAAGATCCGCAGTTGCCGGGGGATTGTCTACCTGCATAATCCATTTCTCATCATTGTATCTTCCATTTAAATCAGAAACATAAGCGATCTCGGCTTCTTCTTTTGCTTTAAAATCAGCCAAATAAACATAATACAAACCATTTTTCTTATTGTAAAATTGTTTCGCATTCAACCCCTGTTCATTCAGCTGATTCATAAAAGCATTTAAATATTTCTTGTTTTTGTAAACATTGGCAATCACGTAATAGCCGGATTGTACTCCAATATCAGTAAGATTTTGAATTTTTATGGGAAGTTTAATATACTCCTTGCGTTCGGCATCCGATAAACTATTTGATGTTTGGATATCTACACTGTTGATTGTTTTAAATTCTGAATTTTGCGTTGTTTGGGCTTCACTGTCGTTTGATACCATAACAGTATTTTCCGGAAGGCTAAAATCCTGTAAATTGGATTTAATGCTATTTTCAACATCACTTCGCAAAATTCTTACGATCATTTCAAACTTCTTTTCGAATTGGGCATTGCGCGCATTCTCTATGGAGTCTTGCCTTAGTATTAGCTCATCCAAAATTAATCGGTTCTGGTACGCAAGGGAATTATAATCTTCCTCCTGTGGTGAATAGGCCACAAGTGTGGTTTTAGGCGTATTTGTTACATTTTTAGCTTTACCGGCAGATGACTCTTTATGAGCATCGGTCGATTTATTTTGTTCACTTGTTAATTTAGCGATTTGTGCTTCATACTTCCGTGTAAGCTCCTCTATCTGTTTATTTTTGTCTTTATTTTGTTCAGTAGTTAATTGTGCCAGTTGTTCTTCGTAATTCTTGACAATTTCATCAATCCTGTTTTCTTCAGATTTCACTACATACCCACCAATAGCAGAAGGTTGATTTTTAAAAGTATACGCCAGAGATAATTCATGATTCCAGCCAAATGCGGCATCAGGATTCATAAAATTCTTTTCTACTAAGTAACCAAGAGATAATTTTTTACTAAGATTAAACCCTAAACCCAAAGACATTCCATATCTTTCATCTACTGTACTTTGTAGCCAGCCATATCTGGGTAAATCAAGTAATACGGAACCTACATAGGCCAGACTTCCGTCCTGGTTCTGACTTAATTGAATAAGCGGCATTATTCTGCCGTTAGCAAATAAACCGGCTTTGGTCATAAACGCATGTGTATATTGTAGAGAGGCTTTAACTGTCTGGGCATTAAAGCTTGTTAAAAATTCGTTGGTGGTCTGGCTGTATTTGATCAGGTTTTCCGCGTAGATTCCGACATCAAAACTGCCATAGGAGAAAGTTATTCCTGGTTGAATGGCAATCTTATTTTCCAGCTTTGCTTCCAGAATTTCAGGATCATTTGCTGTAGCGACTACACGATTTTTATCCAACCCCACACTGAAATACGTAACGTTGGTCCCAAATGTTAGTTTGCTTTTGGATCCTAATTGTACCGAGGTAGCATAATTTGCGTTAAATCCGAACTCCTGGATAACTCCTATGCGCTGACTGTAAACACCAATACCTAAGGCGGTATTTTCATTGAATTTGTTGCTAAAACCCAGGAAGTAGTTTTGATTGTTATCCTCAAAAGTAGCATACTGGTTTCTATGCAAAATGTTCAGATAAGACTTGTTTTCCCTAACTAATGAAAAAGTTGGGTTAATTAAGAACCTGTTAAAGAATAACTGATTGTGATAAGCCGTATTTGTGCTTAGATCAGAGATTGCTTCCTGGCTGTAAGCTGCTTGATTACACAGGATAAGGCAAAACACTTTAAGTACGAGTACTTTCCTAATTATAGTGGTGTTACAGTTCATCTGATTGAAAATTAAATTTTATTCTGATTGCTTGGTATCCGATGTGCGATTGTTGTACTGGTGCTTTTCGGATAAGTCATTCGAAAAATTTCTCCTTAACCAACTGTTTTCTATTCTGAACAGTATTTGTCTGAAATCATCGATTTAGTGTTACCAAATTAAGCGGTAGCGAGAGCTTTTATAGGGGCAGTCCGTATAAAAAACTATAGCAACAGATGCTTAAATGGTTTGAGCTCTACCTCGGCTATGGTATTATTCATCGTCGTCATAAACAGAGGATGCAAAATTCACCTTTACATCATTACTGAAAACTTCGGCAAAGTTATATCCGTCATTTTCTTCCCGTCTGTCTTTTTTGGGATTCGAATAGGAGAAGGCTACCTGCTGGATGGAATTTTCATTATTCCCGCGATTAGACATAACGTAGCCCATGCCATTTCCGGTCAGGGAAATTGCAAAATCGTCCTCATTGCTGTTAATCGGGCTGCCCAGGTTGACAGACCAGCCTACTTTTTTATTAAATACCTGTACCATAAATACATCGAGCCCGCCATAACCTTCATGACCTTCGGATGCATAAAACAAGGTAGTGCCTCCGGCAAGATTCGGATATAGGTCGTTCTTTTTGGTATTTACCTTTTCACCAAGGTTTTTTGCAACACCGAGGGTACCATCCTTATTTATGGAGGAAACGTAGATATCGTATTTTCCGAACGTTCCAGGCATGTTTGAGGCAAAAAATAAGCGTTTGCCATCATGGGTAACAGTAGGATGCATGCTGGAATAATATTTTG
This sequence comes from Eudoraea sp., assembly GCA_024642325.1. Classification (GTDB taxonomy): domain Bacteria; phylum Bacteroidota; class Bacteroidia; order Flavobacteriales; family Flavobacteriaceae; genus Eudoraea. The sequence goes on from JAHEBI010000082.1 coordinate 3,013, forward strand.
GGCACAAGGCCATTTCTTTAATATTCTTCCATTGACCATTTATCTTTTCTGCCCTGTATATTTTATGAACCAGTTGTTTTTTGGATAAAACACCGTATTTAGGTTTTATGTAGCTGGCCTTGCTAAAATAAGCGATATTTCCATCTGAGGTAACCGTTATCGGGGTTTTATAGGCGTTTTCATAGTTAAACGTTTTATCGTTTAATACCACCAAATCATTTTCCGCCTCCAAAACCTGCTGAGCCAGATCCTCAATGGATTCATTGGCTAAAGGCCTATTTAAAGCGTATTCCGGGGAATTTTTATGTACACGATAGTCGGCCTGGATCTGTGCCAACCAGTCTTTGTTATCAGTGGTACTGGCTGTATTTGATTCAGAAGCCATTTTTAATGCATATTGATAGCGTTCAGAGTAACTGTTACTGAGGATACCATCTTCACTTAGGGCAATAAGCTTTTTGTACCAAAATACGGCTGTCTCGTATTTTTGACTCAAAAAGTTGGCATTCCCTAAATCTTCGTAAATTTCTCTATCGGTATATCCTAAGTTTAACAACTCCTGATAGTTGCTGGCTCTTTTATTAGCTTCGTAGATATCCGAATTTATCGCTTTGGAATTTTCAGGATGCTGTGCATATAATGTACAGCTCAAAAATGTTACAAAACATCCAAAGGCTACTTTGTAGGTTAAAGCATTCTTCATAGGTCAAGATATTGGGTTATTAATGATCCAAAGATCACAAAATGATTTGGACAATGACCTAGCAAAAATTCATAGGTTTTCGATAAATTGAGTTAATTATCGGTTGTATGACCTAATTGAAGGGGCTGTTTTACTATTTGGAGGTTTCTGTTAAGCTTTGTATTTATGGGGCTTTGGTGCTTTTTAAGCCAAAAGGACTTCAGTATTCCTTTTTGGGAAAAAATTTTTACGAAAGTCCGTTATTTTTGGAAGAATAAACAGAATAAACATTATTTAAATATCAATTTTGGACTTTTTATCAGGCAGCTTATATATGATTTAGCTAATCTTTAAATTGGAAAAATTTTAATCCAAGGTCGGCCATATACACTTTCTAAATTGCTTTTACTGCCAGGATAAAAACCGGAAAACAATTAAACTTACCTATCTTTAATCATATACTTCTCATTTGGATAACTTCATTTACAAGATATTATTGTCAACCCCGGTTTACTTAAAAGTCAATTATCACTGCTCATCAACGTATAATATAGACCGGGCCGGTATTAATTTTAAAACAAATAAATGATACATTATTGGATTACAATTTTGAAAGTTTTGGTGCTGCGAAATTTCCAAAGCGCAGTAGGACCAGGGGAGGTCCTTAAGCGTAGATTTAAAGTCAGGCTGCTCGATTGCGATGGACTTCGGGTAATGACGGCATGGAAATATCCTGCATATATGGATTTTATGAGATGGGAGCTTATTGCCAGATCAAAATTGTACCAGGCAATTATAAAGAGAGGACTAGCACCAACACTGGGTTCTCAAAAGATTATTTATAGGAAACCATTAAAACTTTGGACAAAGTTTGATGTTGTTCTGACCACTGCCGGCTGGGATGATAAATGGATATATCATATTCATAATTTTGAGCAAGGGGGTGAACTCAAAGCAATTGGTATCACCAGGGCACTGATTTGGAAGAGAGATGTACCAAGTATCCTTTCTGAGATTATGCAGGAAGTGGGTGTATCCAAAAAGAAAGAACCTCCTTTATGGATACTGGAAATGTTCGAAAAAGACAAGGAAATTATTTCGGAGAATCAACCAGGCAGCATATGGGGAAGCATCTAATTTTTACTGTGGGTCTCCAGATGATGCTGCAGTAATCCCTTTAAACTCTGCAGATATTCCTTTAATACTACACTGTCAATATTAGGATGATTGATAGCGGGAATGGCCATTGGCTCTTCATCTAAAAACTGATAAAGCTCCGGGTAATTGGTCTCAATGGTAGTGGTAAGCTCGATAATTTCTGCTAATACGGTTTTCATTTCTTTCATAAGACTGAGTCCTGTTAATTTTAGTTTCCCTATAAATCTAGTCCGTTTCCCCATCAAATGATATGACCTGTATCAGTTTAAACTGGGCATATGGGAATGACCATAATCATTGCGTGATTTGTGGGCATTCCATTACTTTGAAACACCGACTTGATTTATACGTAAATAGGGAAGAAAATTATAAAATAGAGGAATAATGTTGTTAAATGACACAGATAAAACGATTGAAATTCCCTTAAAAAAAATAGTTTTAAACGGAAACCTCTCTGTACCTGCTAACGCCAGGGCTTTGGTTATTTTCTCGCACGGCAGCGGTAGCAGCAGGCTTAGCCCCAGAAATAACTACGTAGCAAATGTATTAAAGCAGGAAGGTCTGGCTACGCTGCTCTTCGACCTGTTAACCGAAAAAGAAGATCGGATCTACAAAACACGTTTTAATATTGAGCTGTTGACCCGAAGATTGATCGCCGTAACAAAATGGATACAGGAACAAGAAGAGACCAAAGGGCTGTCATTGGGTTATTTTGGTGCCAGTACAGGGGCTGCGTCTGCATTAGCTGCGGCCGCATTTTTTGGCGATAAAATTAGTGCTGTGGTTTCCAGGGGGGGCAGACCGGATATGGTCCTGTCCGAATTGGATAAGGTTACTGCGCCTACATTACTGATTGTGGGTGAATGGGATAATGTAGTAATAGGGCTAAATCAAAAAGCATATGATAATTTAACATGTGAACGTAAACTTGAAATTATTCCCAAAGCGACACACCTTTTCGCAGAAGAGGGTAAATTAGAAGAAGTGGCCGCCTTATCCGCAAAATGGTTTTCAAAACATCTATTAATGAAATCGACTAAAAATGTTCACGGATAGAATTGATGCAGGGATTCAGTTGGCAGACAAATTACTGCCATTTAAGGATAAAGAAGTTGTGATCCTGGCTATACCCCGGGGAGGACTACCTCTGGGATCCATTGTAGCCAAAACTCTTCAGGCCCCTTTGGATGTAGCGCTTTCAAAAAAGATAGGACATCCTTATAACAGGGAATATGCCATTGGAGCTGTAAGCATGGATCAAATAGTTATGAATGATGTGGCCGGAGTCCATCAGCGCTATATAGAGGAGGAAACGACGCGTATAAGGGAAATATTAAAGAAAAGACATGAGCAATACTATAAAAACAGGAAGCCTCAGGATTTAAAAGATAGGATTGTAATTATTATAGATGATGGTATTGCTACAGGCAACACTATTCGTGTAACCGCGGAAATGGTGAAAGCTCAAAAACCGAAAAAGGTGGTGGTTGCCATTCCCGTAGCCCCAAAATCTGCTATAAAAAGCCTGGAGGACTCTGCTTATATTGACCAGGTCATCTGTTTACAGACACCATATGATTTTATGGCAGTAGGGCAGTTTTATGAATTTTTTGACCAGGTCTCAGACGAAGAAGCAATAAAGTTGTTACAAGAAAGCTACGAGTACAAACCGGGCTAGCCTTTTAGAACAGCTGATGGCCTGAGTTTTGAAACTTTTTTGGCTATCCGGGGGCGGTCACCATAACAACAGACTATTCTTAAAAAACTCTTTTAGTGAGCCACCGCTAACTTCTATTTCAACGTCTGCGGTATGCTTCACCAAATTGTTCATTTCTTTATTGCTTTTACCGTTACAAATGAACCTTCCCCATATCCTGCTTTGGGAACCTGCACTTCCCTGATATCTTCCATGTTACCAAAAATGGTCTGATTGTACACCAAACCCTTGAATCCGGCACTTTTAAGTAATTTGGTCAATCGGTCAACAGTATAAAACCTGGCATTTCCATAAAAATTACTATTGTCTTTTTTGGCTATATATTGTTGGGCCACACTGCGTTCCTCGTCCAAAAACCCAATAATAATAGCCCCATTGGGTTTAAGCACTCTATGTGCTTCCTGGATAGCTCTTTTTACATCGGAAAGAAAACAGACCGTGACAAAGAGAACAAAATCGAACTGTAATGCCGCATAGGGTAAATGTTCGGCAGTCCCTTCCATGATTTCAATTCCTCTTTTTATGGCTTTTGCCGCCATCTCCCTTGAAGGTTCTATACCTTCCTTAATGCCCAGAGGCATTGAAAACCTCCCGGTACCAAGCCCAACTTCTATTCCGGAAATGTTTTGAGGAAGCTCCAGCAATTGCTCCTGCAGGGCCAAAACTTCTGATTGATAGACCTCTGGATGATCATCGTACCATTTTTCATACTGAGACACATGAGTGTCAAATGTTGCTGTAGTTGCCATATCTTCTATTTTTACCTCAATATGACAAGAATAAGGGAAATGCTAAATGACCTAAATCAGTCAGGTGGATTTTAACATACAATTGTACTATTCTTTAAATAGAGCCTCAAAAAATTGACAAAATAAAAGATACTGCCCAAAGCTGATATCAGACTTTGAGCGGCATTTTATGTAAACCAAACAAGAACCTGTTAATCCATGATACCAAAAGTAACCTTGGTATTTACCCGATATTCAGTAATCTTGTTGTCCTTTACACTCACTTGCATGTCCTGTACATAAACTGATTTAATGTTTTTTACCGTTTTTGAAGCTTCCCTGATAACATTCTGCACGGCATCCTCGAAACTCTCAGTGGAGTTGCCTAAAACTTCTATTACTTTTAATACTGACATAATTAATTTTTTTTAGTGTTAATAAATTTGGCAAGTCTTTTAACAGGCCTGTTTTCTTAAAGTAAATTGCCATTTTGGTTTACTCTTATCCCTGCGGCCCAGGTTCTGGTGAATATCTAACCAAAAGTATTTGTATACTCGGCACTTCACAATGACCTTGATCATTCCAGGGTTTTTTCATTTAGACATTCTCTGTATATCCTATAGATGTGACATAAATCACATGCTTATAATTTTACTATTTATCCTGGCTAACTGATTTGCATCATTCCATTAGTTTTCTCTACATACTAAATTTGTGTTTAAAGGGTCACTAATATATAAAGATGGCTTCTGTCAAAAATGTTGTCATGATAAAAACTTTGGAAACCACGGAATGTATCGAACTATTGAACAATAATTATATTGGGCATTTGGCATTCATAGCACAAAAGGAACCTTTTGTAATACCCATTACCTATTATTATGATCAGGCAAATAATACAATAATCGGTTATTCTGCCGAAGGACATAAAATTGAAGCTATGCGGGAAAATGTTATAGTCTCACTCCAGGTTGAGGAAGTAACGTCCGTTAACAAATGGCGATCTGTACGCGCACAAGGTACATTTGAAGAACTTCAGGGTATTGATGCAAAGTATCTATTG
>JAHEBI010000083.1 GCA_024642325.1 Eudoraea sp.
TCGGATAAAAGGTTGCTCATTCTTGCAATAAATTTACTGGTATTGTAATACAGGCTTTTTGCCTAATTCTTTTAAGTGTCTGAAATGCGAAATTATGGCTTTTCTGGTAGTTTTATACTCGTTATAGGGTAAATTAAATTCCTTTGCCGTCTGTTTAACAATTTTGGAGATTTTTGTGTAATGAATATGGCTGATATTTGGAAATATATGATGTTCTACCTGATGATTTAACCCCCCTGTAAACCAATTTACAATCTTGTTTTTAGTACCAAAGTTTACTGTTGTTAGTAATTGATGTATAGCCCAGGTATTTTTCATGGTACCATCTTTTTCTGGTAAAGGTGTTTCAGCCTCATCTACAACGTGTGCCAATTGAAAAACAACACTTAGAATTACACCTGCCACATAATGCATTATAAAAAAGCCGAGTAAAATTTTCCACCATGCGATGTCTAAAATCAACATAGGCAAGAGTATCCATATAGTTATGTAAATCATCTTGGTTGCAACTAAAAGGCTCCAGTTCAGGAAAGGATTCGGAAACTTGCCATAAGACAACTTACGTTTTGTATACCGGTACATTTGCATAAAATCTGTAGTTATTGCCCAATTAAAGGTTAACAATCCATAAAGGAATAAAGAATAATAATGCTGAAATTTATGAAACCTGTGCCATTTGGCATGTTCCGAAAAACGCAATATTCTTCCTGCCTCAAGGTCTTCGTCGTGACTGTGAATATTGGTATAGGTATGATGCAGGACATTATGTTGCACCTGCCAGTTATATACATTTCCTGCTAAAATATAAATACTGCTCCCCATCAGTTTATTGACCCATTTTTTAGTAGAGTAGGAGCCGTGATTTCCATCGTGCATAACATTCATGCCCACACCTGCCATACCAACTCCCATGGTTATGGTTAATAACAGATTGGCCCAGTTAGGTAAATTCAAAGTCAAAATTATAAAATAAGGAGCCAGAAAAAGGCCAAACATAATAGCCGTTTTCAAATACAATCGCCAATTTCCGGTTTTCTTAATTTCATTTTCCTTAAAATAATCATTGACCCTTTTATTCAAGGTTTTGAAGAACTGTGCAGAATCTTTTCGGGAGAACTTAATCGTAGTTGAATCCATATATAGAAATCATTTATGTAAATATAACGTAATATCTTGCTTTTTAATACTCTCTTATTGCCATAATTAAAAAATTGGATTGTTGGCGAATGTATTATTTTTGGCAAAATACAAAGGTACATATGCAAGCTGAAATAATATTTAAATATTTTCCCAATTTATCGGAAATTCAGAAAGAGCAGTTTACACGCTTGGAATTTTTATACAAAGACTGGAATAAAAAAATAAATGTGGTGTCCCGGAAGGATATAGATGAACTCTATTTACGCCACGTGCTTCATTCTTTGGGGATAGCTAAAATTCAGTCTTTTAAAAAAGGGGCCACTATTTTGGATGTGGGAACCGGAGGTGGTTTTCCGGGTATTCCCCTGGCTATACTTTTTCCAGAATCCCGTTTTACTTTGGTGGATGCCATCGGAAAAAAAATTAAAGTTGTAGAAGAAGTGGTTAATGGCCTGGAACTGGAAAATGTTTCTGCTTTGCACAGCAGGGTGGAGGACCTGGATGAGGAGTTCGATTTTATTGTTAGCAGGGCGGTAGCAGCCATGCCTACTTTTGTCAGATGGGTTCAGGGGAGAATCAAGAAAAAATCCGTGCATGAACTTAAAAACGGTATCCTCTACTTAAAGGGAGGCGACTTATCTGAGGAGTTAAAAGATTATAGAAATGTACAAATATTTGAAATGTCCGAATTCTTCGGAGAAGACTTTTTTAAGACCAAAAAAGTGGTCTACTTGCCCATGAAGTATAAAGGCAGGAGTTAAAGCATCAACATCATGTTAAATGAATACCTGCAATTTTCAGCATAGGTTCTGACGTATTTATTTAGTTTTTTTAAACTTATTTTTTTTGACTTGGCATTCAATTTTGCTTCCATAAGCTTGATTTAGAGTACAGTAAAATTCAATATTTTAAATTTAATTTACAATTAATTAACGTTAAATTTACATTAATATTATAAAATTATACACCTAAAGTATCTAAAACACTGAAAATGAATCATTTAAAACAATATTGTAAGTAATCCATAGTTACAGCATGGAAGCCAAAAAATTCTATGTTTTGATTAACAATCTGATTTCATGCAGATTTGTTAAAGCCAACATTCAGTTTAAGTTTTTAAGAAACATTTTATTTGACCAAATAAAACTCAGGCTGCTGCGAGATAGTTGTAGATAATGCCTGTCAGAACTTAAAATGACCAGCTATCGCAGCGTATACTTTTAGAACTTTAATTTTAAACCGGAAGAAGCAGTATTATTCATATTGGCCCCCTTAAGAAGGTCCGTCTTATATTTCGCCGGAACAAGCTGCCAGCCATCATAGACTTTACCATCAATATAATACCTGTTGGCATCCTCGGTCATGCTGGTTGCACTCATCAGCTTATAGTAAGATACGGGTGCATTTTTTCCTGCACTATCCCCATGTAGAACGAGCTCAAGTACTCCATCACCATCAATATCAGACTGGATCCAATTTAATTCCAGTATTTTATTATAGGTGCCATCAGACATCATAGCGCTGATGTTGTTGTTAAAGTCATCTATTATTTTTTGCGCATCGGGAAGGTTCTTCAATATGGCCAGATGCAGGGGCTGTACCAAAAAAGCTTCCTTCCCTATTTCCAGGAACCGGCTAATATCATTGAGTTGGTAGGTAAGTAAATAGGATATCAGCAACTCATCCACCAACATATAATCAGTCTTGAAAGTCAGGAGTTTCTCCAGATTTTCCTGATCATTTTTACCCGGAATAAGTATGGCATCCAGAGTGCTGTATACAGAAGCGCCATAGGCGTAACCCGAAATTATGGCAATTCTTTTATCCTTTAATTCTTTTAAGGATTTGGCACTTACATCACTGCCTTTTCTGCCCACTAAAATCAATCGGTTTTCAAGATAGGGTTCTGAATAAAGCAAATAATTTTCCCTGTCAGCTGTTTTCCATAAAGTGGGACTTCCCTGATAGGTATGGGAGTTAATTCCATCCATTACTGCATCAAATTCTATAATGGTCAAGTCCATCTCCACACCCCCGCGTACGAGTCCCTCCCGCACTAATTCGAGAGCAAAGCCTTTTTCGCCTGCCACATCAGAAAAGGGGGGCCATATTTCGGCGGCCAGTTTTACATTTTTTTTCTGCGAATACAGGAATAAAACAGGAAGGGTAAAGAAAAGCAGCAGCAATTTTTTCATGGTTGCCTGTGTGTCTATAATTGATAAAAGCACCTTAATATAAATCAATCAGGACACAAATTATACTAAAAAAAGAAACAATAGGTATTTCTCACCAAATTTTTAAACATCAACCTATGAGGTTCTTATTTTTTATTATAAGAGCCTTGAACGTATTTAAAAACAAAATATTCCTTCAATTTTTAACCCAAAAACGGGTAGCGATAATCCTCTGGGGTTACAAAAGTTTCCTTAATCAATCTGGGGGAAACCCAGCGCAGCAAATTTTGAGCGGAACCTGCCTTGTCATTTGTCCCTGAAGCCCTGGCCCCACCAAAAGGTTGTTGCCCAACAACAGCTCCTGTAGGTTTGTCATTGATATAGAAATTTCCGGCGCAGTTCTGCAGTGCTTTTGTAGCTTCATCAATGGCATATCGATCTTTTGCCAATACAGCACCTGTAAGAGCGTATTCAGATGTAGTATCTACCAGTTTAAGCGTTTTGGACCAGTCCTTATCTTCATATACATAAACCGTAACTACGGGTCCAAACAATTCAGTTTCCATAGTTGAATAATGAGGATCTGTAGTGAGTATTACCGTAGGTTCTATAAAATACCCCTTGGATTTATCATAGCTGCCACCTGCAACAATAGTGGCGTCCTTATCCTTTTTAGCCTGCTCAATATATGAAACCAATTTGTCAAATGAACCTTCATGGATTACCGCTGTAATAAAGTTACTCATGTCTTCAGGAGATCCTGGCGGATTGAATGATGCCACATCTTTCTTAACTAAAGCCAGTATTTCAGCGGAAGTTGACTTTGGCAAATATACGCGTGAGGCAGCACTGCACTTTTGGCCCTGGAACTCAAATGCACCGCGGGTAATTGCAGTGGCCACCTGCTGCGGTTTTGCTGTCGGGTGCGCAATTATAAAGTCCTTTCCTCCTGTTTCCCCGACAATTCTTGGATAGGTTTTGTAGCGGTCAATATTATTGCCTATTTGTTTCCATAACGATTTAAAAACATGGGTACTGCCAGTAAAATGAATTCCCGAAAAGTCTGCACTTGCCAAAACAGTTTCAGTAATCATCACAGGATCACCGTAAACTACATTGATTACTCCATCGGGCAGACCGGCTTCCTTAAAAATATCCACAATTACTTTGGCAGAAAAGATCTGGCTATCACTGGGTTTCCATACCACAACATTACCCATCATTGCTGCGCTTGCCGGAAGATTACCGGCTATTGCCGTAAAATTAAATGGGGTAATGGCATAAACAAAACCCTCCAGCGGCCTGTATTCCACCCTATTCCAGATTCCCTCTGAGGATTCTGGTTGTTCGGCATAAATCTGGGCCATATAGGACACATTAAACCTGAGGAAGTCTATAAACTCACATGCGGCATCAATTTCCGCCTGATGTATAGTTTTAGACTGTGCAAGCATAGTAGCTGCATTGATTTTAGCCCTGTAAGGCCCGGCAAGAAGATCTGCGGCTTTTAGGAAAATACTTGCCCTTTGTTCCCAGGACAAAGATGCCCAGGCAGCCCTTGATTTAAGTGCATTTTCAATGGCCAAGCTAACATGACTTTTTTCTGCAAGATGATATTTACCCAATAGGTGTTTATGGTCATGCGGCGGTGACATGGTTCGGGTATTTGATGTGGTTATTTCATCACTTCCAATATATAAAGGCACTTCAATGCTTCCATTAAAGTATTCCTTATATTGCTTTAAAACCTCATCTCTTTCCGGAGTTCCTGGAGCATAACTCTTTATTGGTTCATTAATTGCCAGTGGGACCTCAAAAAAACCTTTACCCATAATCACTTTTGTTAGTTAAATTTACACGTCAAAGGTACTAAAACCCCGGACGTTTATAAAATTAAAACAAGGTAAAAGGTGACATTAATTCAGAGCGAAAGGAGCGCTGAATTTAAAAGAAGGGATGTAAACTCTGAATTTTTCGGTAGTGGTGAAATTCACCATATTATAATGCCCTTTCATTGCTCCAAGAGGAGATGCAAGAAGGCAGCCGGAACTGTACGTATGAGATTCTCCGGGTCGAATTACCGGTTTTTTCCCGATAACTCCTTCACCGTCTAAAACTTCAAAATCATTTAAAGCATCATATATTTGCCAGTGCCTTGAGGTTAGCTGAACAGAATCCTTACTTTGGTTTTCAATAGTAATAGTATAACCAAAAGCAAAATGCATTTTATAGTTTTTAAAGAAGGTTCCTTCAAAACTGGTGTTTACAGAAATTTTTATGCCTTTTGTTACTTGTGTAATCATCTTTTTCATGCTAATAAATAACGGGGTTTCTCAATAGGAGTAGCATATCCGTTATATCTGCTAAAATAAAAAAAATCGCATTAAGCCGGCTTTATTTAACAATAGTTTTAACAATAGGTTCAAATGCAAAATTTTCCTTAAATCATTTTTCAAGTAGGGAGAAAAACCAAATTTTTATCAATTGTCCTAAAATAAAAAATCAAGTTCTAAGCAAAGCTATGTGGCCAAGATAGATAATAGAAACTAATTATGAAAACTTCGGATTATTTTATCGGTGTATGTGTATTTTTTTCTGATGTATTTCTATGTGTTGAAGCTTTTAAAATCAGCTAAGTGGTGGATTTTGTCATTTAGTAAAGTTGCATATTCAGTTTCTGGACTGAAGGAAAACTCTAACCAGATTAATTTACAGTCTTTTTAATTCGACATTTTAAATTAATGCAGGCTAATGACCTTTGATAATTTCCACGAACCATTGTCATTGTGCCATACAATGATGAATTTACTTGGTGATGCGATTGCTTCAGGTTCTTGATTATTATAAAATTTATGATACCCAATTTCAACAGCCCCATAATTGTGAATAGGATATACTTCAATACTGTTTTCTACTAATTCTCTCGTTACTTTTCCACAAATGTTTTTTGATATGGCGTCTAGTACCTCCTGCTTGGATGTGGTTAGCCCCCCTTTATCATGAAAGAATTCTAAATTATCTGAATATAAAAAAGCTTGTTTTTCCAAATCACATTGGTTATAAGCATCAAAGTATTCTTTGTCCATAGAAACTATAGTTGCATATAATTCCTTGTCACTTGGAACATATTCTTTCATAAGTGAATCATTCGCCACTTTTTGGGCTGAACTTGTCGAATGATAAACTGAGATTAATGCAATGCTGAAGATTAGAATAAAGTTATATCTCATTTAAAATTTAAAATTTTTAATTAGGAATAAACAGCAGATTGGTTGCTTCCAGGCAAAAGTTCTGCAGGTTTGGGGCAATGCTGATTATATTCTCGGTTTTAGTTATGGGTAGCAACATGTTCAAAGGATTATTTCTGTTACAATTTAATAATATAAACCTGCAATGATTTTCATTCTTTTTGATCTTAGTAAAATTCGAAATATTTATGTTTTGATAACTTTAAGGGATAGTACTATAGTTATCAGGCTATTAAAAATTGGCTGCCAATCTAATGGATTTTAGCTCTTCTAATTTTTCGGATTTTAATTTATTACGATTCTTTTTAGCCCATTCGGTATGAAATTTATGATTTTCCAAAAACGAAATCTGCAGGTCTAACCATTCTTTTTCATTGGAGACGACATCAAAATGTAAAAACTCCTTGAATAAATTTGCACTTAGCTTATCATAGTCTTTTCTTCCCAGATAGTCCAGGTCAGCATCCGCTACAATTTGTTCATATAAGGTCTTTGGTTTTTGAGGTATTTTGGTGGCCCTTATCATGCCATTTATAACTTCTATTTCTTCAGCTGTAAGAACTGGAGATAATAAAGGCTGAAGATCAACAATGCCCAGTTCTTCATGGCCAAATGGAGATTCAATATAACCATAGTCATGACTTACAGCAGCAATTCTTATGAGCTTAGCCATCTCTTTGGGAACGTCATAATATTTTATATAATCCTCACATATGTTGGCCACATCAATAATATGATCAATGCAATGATATGCCAGATGATCGGGGAGCTTTTCGGTTAACGCCTCAATGATCTTAAAACAAATTTTTGGATATGCATTTTTGTTACGAAGAATCATATATCCTAATCGTCAGAATTATAAGTACTTAGATTAAAACCCAATGTTATAAAAATTATTGTAAAAAGTCGACTTTAATGTCATCAAAATTTCATGTCTATTCTATAAAACAAGATAAATTACGGCGTTAAAAAGGTATGTTTTTAATGGTAGGTATGGTCTAATGGTTAAATTATAACTGATTTTTTCCTTCTGAAAATAAAATTTTAAATGTTCTGAATTCTCACTTTTTGTTAAGAATTAAATTTAAATAATGTCAGCTTTAAAATTTTTTAAATGCTTTCAGTTAGTAATGTTTTCAGAATTTGCAGAACCAATGCCAATTATACTGTCATACAAATCACCAAAATTTCTGTAATAAACCAGGACTAAATAATGGTTCTCCGTAAAATTAAAGTTGCCGCAGACCTTGTTCAGGTCAATAATGCCTTCTTCATTTTTCAGAACATATTTATAATTGTAAAACCCTTGTTTTAATTTAATTACAGCCTCCACATTTCCGGTTTTGGAGTTGTATTCCATTTTATTTTCCTCTTCGAGGGCGTAATTGTTGAATTTACCATAAACATAGATCTCATTCAATCCAATATCTGTCGTATAGGGAAGGCTAAAATGAATCATGGTGTATTCCGATTCTCTGGATGGATCCGTACCTTGTAAGGTGCGTACGACAAAATCGCCATTAATGTCGGGATAATAGGTATATGCCTTATCGTATCTATAGGAATCAGTAAAAAGATAATGATGATAAAGTTCCTGATAGTCGATCCTGGAAATAGCGGATGTAGGTGCTCTTAAATCGCTGGTATCAAAATTGAGGAATTCATTCCCTCCAAAAAAACTGGTTTCAACATCGTATTTATATCCAAGTGAATTCCCTAAAGTATATTGAGGTG
>JAHEBI010000084.1 GCA_024642325.1 Eudoraea sp.
GGTATACCTGTAGGTTGGCTCTTCTTTTAAACTGTCCTGAGGATAATAATAAAGCTCCAAAGGAATTCCACTCTTGCTTTTAAACTTCTTTGAGTTGTACTTCCCTATTGCAAAGGCCAGAAGATAACTGCTCATAGGCCTGGTCATATCAAAGAACCAGGTCCTGAGCCCTTCTCTCTGTATTGTATCTCTTAATTCACCATTGGCAATAACCTCATAACCTTTGTCAAAACTAAGGCTCAGATCAAATTCAACTTTCTCATTCATATCATCAAAACTAGGAAGCCAATGGCTGGTATATTTTCCTTGTCCCTGAGTCCATATTTGATTATTTGTTGGAATAGAATCTTCCCATCCCAGAAAGTAAACTGTTTGCCTGGGAATTGCGGTATAATCCAAATTTAATTTATACGTTTTGCCTTCTTTAAGTTTTTTATAAATAACAACTCTTTTCTTGTTATTGATATGTCGTACTTTTTTGCCATCTAATAAAACGGTGGAGAAATCCATGTTTCTGGCATCCAGGAAAATGGAATCTGTCTTATGGAGTACTTTAAATGAATAATTGACTTTACCTTCTATTTTTTTCAAATAGGGATCCAACTTTAAAGCAATATCGGCTTGGGTGAAATCTACCGATAATTGAGACTGACTAAATAAAAACCCAGTAAAAAGAAAGAATAACAGTGAATTAATAAGATTCATAATTGCCATAATACAAATGTCAGACCAAAATTAGCATTTTACAGTATTGCAGTTGTATGCAGTAACTGTTATTTTCGTTCCATGAATACGAACTATCTTCAAACCCCGGTGACTTATTTGAAAGGTGTGGGACCTAACAGGGCCGAAATACTGCAGTCTGAGTTGAGGATAACAACCTATCAGGATCTGATTAATCTGTTTCCCAACAGATATATTGATAAAACGAGATATTATAAAATTAATGAATTACAAAGGGGAAATGCAGATGTTCAGCTGATAGGTAAAATCGTCCACCTAAAAACGGTTGAACAGAAAAAAGGAAGCAGGCTGGTTGCAACATTTCAAGATGATACCGGTGAAATGGAACTGGTTTGGTTTCGTGGACAGAAATGGATTCGTGAAAATATCAAATTGAATATCGCTTATGTTATTTTTGGAAGGACTAATTGGTACAGCGGTAAATTTTCAATGCCTCATCCTGAAATGGAACTACTTTCTGAGCATGATAAAGGCATAAAAGTGTCATTGCAGCCCATATATCCATCAACAGAAAAATTAAGTGCACGGGGAATTACCAATAGAGTAATCAGTAAATTAGTCCAACAATTATTTATAGAAACGAGGGGTGAGTTTAAGGAAACCCTCTCCTACTCCATAATTAGTGATCTAAGGCTTGTCTCCAAAACGGAGGCCATGTTTAATATCCACTTTCCAAAAAACCTTAATCTATTGTCAAAAGCCCAATTCCGCCTGAAATTTGAGGAATTATTTTACATTCAATTGCAGTTAATTTCAAAGAAATTAATTCGAAAACAAAAAATAAAAGGTTTTCCCTTCCGAAAAGTAGGTAAATTTTTTAATAGGTTTTATAAAGACCATCTCCCCTTTGAACTAACCGGGGCTCAAAAGAAGGTCATAAAAGAAATCAGAGCAGATCTGGGTAGCAACGCACAAATGAACCGACTTTTACAAGGGGATGTGGGGTCTGGCAAAACAGTAGTGGCCTTAATGATTATTTTATTAGCTCTTGATAATGGATATCAGACTTGTTTAGTAGCTCCTACAGAGATATTGGCGAACCAGCATTATAAAGGAATAAAGGAATTATTAGGCGATATAGGAGTTAGTGTGGCGCTACTCACAGGATCGGTTAAAAGAGCGCAGAGAAAGACTATTCATGAACAACTCGAAAGTGGCGATCTTAATCTTCTTATAGGGACACATGCTGTATTAGAAGATAAAGTACAGTTCAAAAATCTTGGGTTAGCCATTATAGATGAACAGCACAGGTTTGGTGTGGCTCAAAGATCCAAATTATGGCACAAGAATGATGTACCCCCCCATATTCTGGTTATGACCGCTACGCCCATTCCCAGAACTTTGGCGATGAGCCTTTATGGCGATCTTGATATTTCTGTGATTGACGAGTTGCCACCCGGCAGAAAGGCTGTAAAAACGGTACACAGATTTGACAAAAACAGGTTAAAAGTATTTCAATTTATACGGGATGAAATAAAAAAAGGGAGACAGGTATATATTGTCTATCCCTTAATTGAGGAGTCCGAGGCACTGGATTACAAAGATTTGATGGATGGCTATGAGAGTATTGTCCGCGATTTCCCCTTACCCGATTACCAGATCTCTATTGTACATGGCAAAATGAAACCGCAGGACAAAGACTATGAAATGGAACGCTTTGTTAAGGGAGAAACACAAATAATGGTTGCAACAACGGTAATTGAAGTTGGCGTAAATATCCCAAATGCTTCAGTAATGATTATAGAAAGTGCAGAACGCTTTGGGCTATCCCAATTGCACCAGTTAAGAGGCCGTGTTGGCAGGGGGGCAGAACAGAGTTTTTGTATCCTGATGACTGGACATAAATTATCTTCTGATGCCAAAACCAGACTGGAAACTATGACGAGTACCAACGATGGATTTGAAATAGCGGAAGTGGACCTAAAACTGCGAGGACCTGGTGATTTGATGGGCACACAGCAGAGCGGTATCCTGAATCTTAAAATTGCCGATATTGTTAAGGATAATGATATTTTAAAAACCGCCAGGTATTATGCCATCAAAGTTCTTAATGAAGATCCGGGATTGCAGAAAGAAGAAAATAAGCAAATTCGATATGCATATGCTCAATTAATGAAACACAAGAATATCTGGAATTATATAAGTTAAGAGCCGGCAACGGACCGGCTCTTAAATTTTACATGGAACTAGCAAGGACTTTTAGTTAATATCTTCTCCATTTTCAAGTTTAATAATATTTGTAGCTATCACATCCTTATTTTGCTGGTCCGGTGCCCTTTGGGCTGCAATCTTTAAATGCTTTAATGCTCTCTTATAATCTCCCATTGCAGAATAACCCCTGGCCAATCCGTAGTCAACGGGCCATTGTCCTTTATTATTTTTAGCATTCATTTTAAATACTTCAAGTGCTTTTTCTTTCTTCCCCTGCGCAATTAATTGCCTGCCATATCCATGAACCTCAAATACGGTTGCAAATTTCAGGGCTTCATCCATGATTAAATCTGCTTCTGCAGCTTTTCCCTGACTGGCAAGGATTTTGGATTTTGTGCTTAAGTTGTTAAAGTTCTTTTCACTAAAAAATTGACCCTCAATAGCTGCATTTATCCATCCAAGCGCTTCGTTAAGGTCTCCATCATTGTTCAGCGAAAAATTAGCCGCCTGTTCCCAGGTTTGCCGGTTAAACCCGGGAGAATTTTGCAGTTTGTGCCGAATATCTGAAAGGACGATCTCAGTTACGTCCACTTCAATTTTAAAAGGTATTTGCTTCTTTTCCCAATTCAGGGAAGCCATGACAGAATTGGGTTCTACCTTAGTAAAAAGGTAAGTCAATTCCTCAGTATAGGGAATCTCTTTTGTGATCACATCAATTCTAAGCGCATCTTCAGATGGTTCATAAAAATAACTCCCCCATGCTTCATAATTTTTTGAAAAAATTACCGTCGCTTTATTGTCTTCATAAACTATCATGTGAAGGCCGTATTTTCCTGCACTTAAAGGTTTTCCCTCGATCAATACGTCATCCGTAAATTTAATTACCGTGTTTTCATTTGCACCGGCCCTCCAAGGTGATTCTTTTGCGGTCCCAAACCCCAGATTGTTCATTCCGTAGGGTACCAATTCGCCCCATACCGTACGATCTTTTACCGTTGGCCTTGAATACGCAATAGTGATCTCAGTTATGCCTATTTGCTGTGTGACCTTTGCTTTCTGACTCCCCCTGGGCAGATTTAATTGTGCAATACCCTTTATGCTAAAAAACATTAGGAGAACAAGGATAAATGCCGAGCCATTCATGTAATTTTTTTTCATCATTTTGTTTTTTTAGTTGTCAATTATATAGCTAGATTGGCCTAAAGATAAGCATAGCCTTTTCTTGTTCTCGTTACAATAATGTTAAACCATCGTATAGCCAAGTTAAACCGGAATTTTGCCAAAATTCCATCAAATATTTCACCCGCTACACAAAAGCTAAATTAGTATCTTCTGTTAACATAAAGCTGAAAAGCATGATAACAGAACATATATAATTGATTGTCAATTATTTAAATAACTTGCCAGCTTATTGAACATCGTAATTTAGAAGCACATTGTTTTACCTCCTTTTACTTGTATTTCATACATTTGTGAGTTGTGCTAAAAAGCTATTTATTAGTTATTTGAATATTTTATGAAAAAAACATTATTTGACAAAGTTTGGGACTCACATGTAGTCAAAAAAGTAATGAATGGACCTGATGTGTTGTTTATTGATCGTCATCTTGTTCATGAAGTAACGAGTCCGGTTGCATTTTTGGGTTTAAAAAATAGAAAAATTAAGGTTTTATACCCGGAGCGCACTTTTGCCACAGCAGATCATAACACCCCTACACTAAATCAGCACCTACCTGTTCAGGATCCTTTATCTGCCAACCAGCTTCGGGCGTTGGAACAAAACGCGAAGGAACACCAAATTCCTTATTGGGGCCTTGGTCACGAAAAAAACGGAATTGTTCATGTAATTGGTCCGGAGAATGGAATTACATTGCCGGGTTCAACTATTGTTTGCGGAGATTCTCATACTTCAACCCATGGTGCTTTTGGGGCAATAGCATTTGGAATTGGAACCTCTGAGGTAGAAATGGTTTTAGCCACCCAATGTATTATGCAGCCTAAACCCAAAAGTATGCGTATTACCATAAATGGGAAGCTCAATAATGCCGTTACTCCTAAAGATGTTGCCCTCTATATTATTTCTAAATTAAGCACTTCGGGTGCTACCGGATATTTTGTTGAATATGCAGGAAAAGTCTTTGAGCAGATGTCCATGGAAGGGCGAATGACCGTATGTAATTTAAGTATTGAAATGGGTGCAAGAGGTGGAATGATAGCTCCTGATGAGAAAACATTTGAATATATTAAAAATAGGGAGTTTACACCAAAAGGTGAGGCCTGGGATAAGGCGATGAGCTACTGGGAAACATTATATACAGATGACAATTCTGTATTTGATCTCGAAATTTCTTTTAAAGGCGAGGATATAGAACCCATGATTACTTATGGAACTAATCCTGGAATGGGTATAGGCATATCAGGTGGAATTCCTAAATCTGATGCTTTTGAAGGTGGCGCTTCAACCTATAAGAAATCTCTTCAGTATATGAATTTTGAAGAAGGGGACAATATGTTAGGCAAACCAATAGACTTTGTTTTCCTTGGGAGTTGTACTAATGGAAGGATAGAAGATTTCCGGGCCTTTGCAAGCCTGGTTAAAGGGCGGCAAAAAGCAGAGAATGTAACTGCCTGGCTGGTTCCCGGATCTCATAAAGTGGAAGATGCCATTAAAAATGAAGGGTTATTAGATATCCTGAATAAAGCTGGATTTGAATTACGAGAACCAGGCTGTTCTGCTTGTCTGGCAATGAATGAAGATAAAATCCCAGCGGGAAAATACGCGGTTAGTACGTCAAACAGGAATTTTGAAGGCAGACAGGGTCCGGGAGCGAGAACGCTTCTGGCGAGTCCTTTGGTGGCCGCAGCGGCGGCAGTTACAGGTAAAGTAACGGACCCTAGAGAATTAATGGTTTTTGAGACAGCCTAATTTTATATAAATAGATAAAGGATACAAATACAAATGGCATACGATAAGTTTAAAGTTTTAAATAGTACAGCAGTTCCTCTTCCAATAGAAAATGTGGATACAGATCAGATTATCCCGGCCAGGTTTCTAAAAGCAACTGAACGCAAGGGTTTTGGTGACAACCTATTTCGGGATTGGAGATACAATTCTGATAATTCACCCAAAGAGCAATTTGTGTTAAATAACCCTATTTATAGTGGTAAAATCCTGGTGGGTGGTAAAAATTTTGGATCTGGTTCATCAAGAGAACATGCCGCATGGGCTATTTATGATTATGGGTTTCGCTGTGTTGTAAGTAGTTTTTTTGCTGATATATTCAGAGGCAATTGTATGAACATAGGGGTCTTACCCGTGCAGGTAAGCCCAAAATTTCTAACAAAGATATTCGAGGCAATTGAGGCGGATCCAAATACTGAATTTGAAGTTAATCTTTCGGAACAAACCTTCACCATCAAGACAACCGGTGAGAAAGAAAGTTTTGAGATAAATGACTATAAAAAGGAAAACTTACTCAACGGCTTTGACGATATTGATTATTTACTGAATATAAGGAGTGAAATTGAGACTTTTGCTAAAGACACGCCGCTTTAATAATTAAGTTAACGAATACTTCACAGGTCAATTACCTTTAGCATGAACAGGAGGAAGATAGAAATAATGGATACAACATTGAGGGATGGTGAACAGACCTCAGGTGTATCCTTTACTGCATCAGAAAAGCTAACCCTGGCAAGACTTCTTTTAGATGAATTGAAAGTGGATCGCATAGAAGTTGCTTCTGCCAGAGTTTCAGAAGGCGAATTTAAATCGGTTCAACAGATAGCCGACTGGGCTAAGGGCGTAGGGTATTTGGAGCGCATAGAGGTACTTACTTTTGTAGATAATGGTTTGTCGCTCAAATGGATGAAAAAGGCAGGTGCCAAAGTACAAAACCTTTTAACTAAGGGGTCTTTGAATCACCTGATGTATCAGCTTAAAAAAACCCCTGAGGAGCATTTTGCAGATATTGCTGGTGTGCTGAGTCAGGCAGAAAAAGAGGGAATTATAACTAATATTTACCTTGAAGATTGGAGCAATGGAATGAGAAATTCCCCGGAATATGTTTTTCAATATCTCGACTTCCTTGCTACACAACCCGTCAAAAGAATTTTATTGCCGGATACCCTGGGTATTTTGACTCATGGCGAAACTTTTGATTATATTTCTCAAATTGTTACCCGTTACCCCGATATACACTTCGATTTTCATGGTCACAATGATTATGACCTAAGTGTTGCAAATGTTATGGAAGCCCTGAGGGCAGGTTGTCACGGATTGCACCTAACCATCAATGGCATGGGAGAACGTGCCGGTAATGCCCCTTTGGCAAGTGTTGTGGCCGTGATCAATGATTTCATGCCCGAAATTGAGATTAATGTGGAGGAGTCTTCACTTTTTAAGGTGAGTAAACTTGTCTCAACTTTTACAGGATTTGGCATTCCTGCCAACAAGCCTATAGTTGGAGATAATGTATTTACACAAACTGCTGGAATACATGCAGATGGAGATAATAAAAAGAATTTATACTTTAATGATTTATTGCCGGAACGCTTCGGAAGAAAACGTAAATACGCTTTAGGCAAGACTTCAGGTAAAGCCAATATTCAAAAAAATCTTCAGGAATTGGGACTCACGCTGAATGATGAAGAAGTAAAAAAAGTAACACAACGTATAATTGAATTAGGCGATAAAAAGGAAAAAGTCACCAAGGAGGACCTTCCATATATTATTTCCGATGTTTTGGACAGTGAGTCTTATCAGAAAAAAATATTTGTAAAATCTTATGTACTTACTCATTCTAAGGGCCTTAAACCTTCTACAACGGTAGCCGTTGAAATCGATGGTCAATCCTATGAAGAAAATGCCCAGGGAGATGGGCAGTTCGACGCCTTTATGAATGCGCTGCGAAAAGTCTATAAATCTAAAAAAATAGAACTTCCAATTCTCACTGATTATGCAGTGCGAATACCTCCGGGAAGTAACTCTGATGCCTTATGTGAAACTATCATAACCTGGCGGGACAAAGGGAAGGATTTTATTACCCGAGGTCTGGATTCGGATCAGACGGTTTCCGCAATTAAGGCAACTGAAAAAATGCTTAATATCATCTGAACAAACTTTAAAATTGATTATTTTCTACTAATTAGAATCAGGATATAAAATGAAATTAAATATTGCCCTATTAGCAGGAGACGGAATTGGACCGGAAGTCATAGATCAGGCTGTAAAAGTATGTAATGCCATAGCTAAAAAGTTTAATCATGAGATAAATTGGAGACCGGCTTTAACTGGAGCCGCTGCGATTGACGCTGTAGGAGACCCCTACCCTGATGAAACTCATGAAATATGCGTGACTTCA
>JAHEBI010000468.1 GCA_024642325.1 Eudoraea sp.
AAGGAAGTACTTGATGAAGCATATGAAAATGGGATCATGGTAACTATGGGTATTGAAGTGGCCAGGGAAAGGCATGGGTTTGATTATGATGATTCTGAAGCCGTGAATAAGCAGCTCATGGAAATAAAAGAACAGGTCATGGCTTTGAAGGACCATCCTGCATTATTGATATGGGGAATAGGGAATGAACTAAACCTCCGTTATGAAAATCCCAAAGTTTGGGATGCTGTCAATGAAATTTCAGAAATGATCCATGAAGTAGATCCAAATCACCTTACAACCACAAGTTTGGCTGGCATTGGTGAACAGGAAGTTAAATATATCAAGGAGCGGTGTAAGGATCTGGATATATTATCGGTTCAGATGTATGGCGATTTGCCACAGGTACCAATATTGATAAGAGAATATGGCTGGGAAGGCCCCTATATGGTAACAGAATGGGGGGCAACCGGTCATTGGGAGGTTCCAACAACTACCTGGGGCGCACCTATTGAACAAAACAGCACTGTTAAGGCAGCAAATTATTTACAGCGCTATAAAGCTGGGATTGCTTCAGATACTACCCAGTGCATAGGTTCCTATGTTTTTCTTTGGGGCAATAAACAAGAAAGAACCCCCACATGGTACGGGATATTTCTTGAAGATGGACAGGAAACAGAATCTGTAGATGTGATGCACTACATATGGAATAATGAATGGCCGGAAAACAGAACACCTGTAATAGTAGACTACAAACTGGATGGCAAAATTCCAACAGACAATATCCTTTTAAATGCAGGAGGTGAATATAAAGCGTCAATAGCTATGACAGACTATGAAAATGATACATTGACCTATAGCTGGGAGATTTTGCCTGAAAGCACAGATCTGCAGGACGGGGGTGATGAAGAGGAAAGACCGGAAGCCATTGATGGACTGATCGTCTCGCAACAAGAGGGATCCGTGACATTTACAGCTCCGGAAAAAGGGCCTTACCGCTTATTTGTCTATGTAAATGATGGTCAAAACCATTCGGCAACCGCCAATATCCCTTTTATGGTAAACTAAGATTAAATAATTGATGGCTTGACAGAGAATATATCAGATAGTTATGTAACGCTTGAACTTCCTGTACAATGGGGTGATATGGATGCTGCACAACACGTGAACAATACTGTTTACCTGCGTTGGATGGAGTCTGCACGAATTGAGATGTTTAAAAAAATGCATGGAGGAGAATTCGAGTTTAAGAGAATAGTTCCTATACTTGCCTGGCAGGATTGTAAATATATCTTTCCGGTGACCTATCCGGACAACGTTGTGATTACTTTAGATATAATTGAATTGATGGAAGACCGGGTGCTTTGTGAAGGGAAAATCTATAGCAAAAAATACGATCGACTCGCGGCCATATCCAAGAACATGTTAATGGCTTATGACATGAAGGAATTAAAAAAGCACCCCTTTCCTGAAGCCTGGCGAAAATGGTTCATCGATTATTACGGAGAATCCATTTTAAAGTAACTTATACAATAGTATTAACTTTCTAAAAGTTCAAAAAAAAACGATAAATACAGTATATAAAAACCTCTTTAAGACTTATTCTTCTAAGGGGTTTATATTTTTTAATGAAACCAACATCTATGAATCCAGAGCAACAATACCTTGGGGAAGCCTTAGCTCATTTAGAAACTCACCAAGTAAAAGGGGAGTATGTGAATTTTGAAAATGAGGATTATTACAAAATCTCTAACAGTAATAATTTAAGGCCATTTTTTATGAGCATTGTAAGTGATTCCAATCACTGGATGTTTATTTCAAGCAATGGGGCCTTGACCGCAGGAAGAAAGGATAGTGAATCTTCCCTGTTTCCATATTACACCGATGATAAAATAACTGAATCTTTGGAGGTAACAGGCAGTAAGACTTTATTGCGGGTGTATCTGGAGAACAAATCCTATTTATGGGAACCTTTTTCTGACAGGTATGAAGGCCTTTATTCCATTACAAGAAATTTGTACAAAACCAGCTACGGGAATAAGATCATATTTGAAGAAATTAACGAGGATCTTGGCCTCACCTTCAGGTACCAATGGAATTCGAGCAATATTTTCGGATTTGTAAGAAAAGCCAGCCTCATAAACAATACGAAAAAAGACATTAAGCTTACCCTTTTGGATGGTTTGCAGAATATACTGCCCTATGGGGTAAATACCGATTTGCAAAATGGCCGGAGTAACCTGGTAGATGCCTATAAAAAGAGCGAATTGGAGGCGGATA
>JAHEBI010000469.1 GCA_024642325.1 Eudoraea sp.
ATGGAATAGATATCATGATGTGGGGGAGGCGAAATAAGACCCACATACGGGGTTGAATTTCGGGTTTTGGCAATAGCAGGGTTTACCTTAGGACCCGGAAGTTGTCCCCCTTCTCCTGGTTTGGCCCCCTGGGCCATTTTAATCTGTATTTCCTGAGCGTTGGTAAGATAGTCCGAAGTAACCCCAAATCTTCCCGAGGCTACTTGTTTGATTGCGCTGTTTCGCCAGTCGCCAGTCTGATTTTTATAGAATCTTTCCGCATCCTCACCACCTTCACCAGAATTGCTTTTGCCACCAATCCTGTTCATGGCTATGGCAAGATTTTCATGTGCCTCTTTACTTATAGAGCCATAAGACATTGCACCTGTTTTGAATCTTTTGACTATTTCTGTCCAGGGTTCCACTTCTTCAATTGGGATGGGGTCGTAATTTGAAAATTCAAATAAACCTCGAATAGTCATTAAATTCCTGGATTGTTCATTTACCATTGCGGCAAATTCCTTGTAGGTATCCGGCTCGTTATTTCTGACAGATTTTTGAAGCTTTGCAATGGATATAGGATTGAACATATGTTTTTCTCCATCCCTTCTCCATCGGTATTCTCCTCCGATTTCCAAATCTAAATTAGCGGCAACATGCTGATCCTGATATGCTTTTTTATGTCGTTTTGCTATTTCCTTCTCTATTTCATACAGGCCTATACCCTGAATACGAGTTGGTGTATTTGGAAAATATTTATCCACAACCTTGGTATTAATCCCGATACATTCAAAGAGTTGTGAACTCCTGTAAGAATTTAAAGTAGAAATGCCAATTTTATTCATGACTTTTAGCACTCCTTTTCCAATAGCTTTATTGTAGTTCTTAATGGCCTCATCAAAAGTAAATTCTGTAATATCATGTTCTTCAATCTGTTCCGCAATAATTTCATTTACCAGATAGGGATTTATGGCACTGGCCCCAAAACCGAACAAAAGGGCAAAATGGTGTACTTCCCTCGGCTCTGCAGATTCTATAATAATGCTTAATTTGGAACGCTTGCCCAATCGCTGAAGTCCGCTATTTACAAAAGAACAGGCAAGCAATGCAGGAATGGGCGCCATGTCTTTGTTGGAATTCCTGTCAGACAATATAATAATATTTGCTCCGTCATCGATTGCTTTCCCTGCTTCCTTTAAGATGTTTTCCAAAGCGTCTTCCAAACCGTTATGGCCTCGGTCAATATTATACAGCATGGCAATGGAAACTACTTTGTAATCCGGGCTGGCATCGTGGTTTTTAATCTTATCCAGGTCTTCCTTGGAAATCACAGGATTTTGGATTTTTAACTTTCGACAATTCAATTCTGTGATGTCAAAAATGTTATAATCACTCCCAAGGGTTAGTGAAATATCTGTGATTAACTCTTCGCGAATACCATCTAAGGGCGGATTGGTTACCTGTGCGAAAAGTTGTTTGAAATAATTATACAAAAGTTGCGGGCGTTCAGACAATACAGCAATAGGAGTATCTGTACCCATGGAGCCTATGGGCTCTTTTGCATGTTGCCCCATAGGAAGAATGATGGTATTAATGTCTTCCAGCGTATAACCAAATACAGCTTTCCTTTTTTCTAAAGTAGCTTCATTTAGAAAAAGCGGACAATCATTATACGGGATATTTTTCAAGTGAACCAAATTGGCATCCAGCCACTTTTTATAAGGATATTTTCTGGCTATTTTTTCCTTAATCTCTTCGTCATTTATAATTCTGCCGGCTTCCATATCAACCAAAAACATTTTTCCGGGTTCAAGTCGGCCGTGCTGTTCAATATTTTCAGGGGCCAGATCTAATACCCCTGTCTCCGATGACATAATTACATAGCCATCTTTAGTAACCGAATACCTTGATGGCCTTAGTCCATTTCTGTCCAAAACTGCGCCTATATAACTGCCGTCTGTAAAGGGAATGGATGCGGGGCCATCCCATGGCTCCATCAAACAGGAATTGTATTCATAGAACGCCCGTTTCGCTTCTGACATTTCGAGGTTCTTTTCCCAGGCTTCAGGAACAAGCATCATCATTACTTCAGGAAGGGACCGCCCGGTCATTAGTAATAATTCAACTACCATATCCATAGATGCAGAGTCAGATTTACCGGGTAAAATTATTGGCAGAATATTTTTTATTTCATCGCCAAACAGTTCACTTTCTAATAAAGCTTCTCTGGAACGCATGCGCATAATATTACCTCTTAGGG
>JAHEBI010000470.1 GCA_024642325.1 Eudoraea sp.
CTATATGTAGGGTTTTGAATTTTTGCAATTGTATTTGTTCCAGTACCAAAGTGATGCCTTCACTGTTATGGGCCGTGTCACAAACAACTTTTGGGTTTTCCTGAAGTATCTGCCACCTTCCCAGAAGCCCGGTATTCTCGACCACTCTCATAAGTCCACTTTTAATATGCTCCTCACTAATAGCAAACCCTTTAAGCCGTTTAATGGTGGCCAACACCCCTTTCATATTCTTGTTTTGATAGCTGCCTAAAAGTGAAGTTTTATACAGCTTAAGATCTTCCTTTTCAGCAAAGACTATCTCTGAATTTCTCTCCTTCGCAATTTCTTCAAAAATAGGAGCAATCTCATCCTGACATTCACTGATCACAACGGGAATACCCGGCTTTATAATGCCCGCCTTTTCCCTCGATATCTTTTCCAGCGTATCACCCAATATGTCTGTATGGTCTAAACCAATGTTGGTAATCAAAGAAACTTCAGGCTTTATAATATTAGTAGAATCCAAACGTCCGCCCAGACCTACTTCTATAATCGCAATGGATACCTTTTTCTTAGAAAAATAATCAAATGCCATCCCCACGCTCATTTCAAAAAAAGAAAGTTTATTCTTTTCCAGAAATGCCTTATTCCTTTCTATAAATTCTATGACACTCTTTTGACTAACAGGTTTTCCATTAATCTTAATCCGCTCCCTGAAATCCTTCATATGGGGAGAGGTGTACAAACCAACCTTATAGCCAGCTTCCTGCAATATAGATGCCAGCATATGGCTGCTGGAACCCTTGCCATTTGTACCTGCTACATGAATACTCTTAAAGTTTAAATGTGGGTTTTTAAGGTGTGCAGCCAAAGAGAGGCTATTGTCTAATTTGCCATTATAGGCTTTTGGCCCCTTTTGCTGGTACATTGGAAGTTGAGCAAACATCCAGTCCAGGGTCTCCTTGTAGGTCATTTATTATTCCCCTAATTTAAAGTTGACCACAACAAAACCTATCTGTTGGCTCGGGGCTTTGGAATCCAGATTCCATTTGTGCATAAATGCTGTTTTTGTTGCAGGCTCCAGGAGACAAGGGTGACTATTTGTAGTCCCTTTTACACCCGCTTGTGCATCTATCACTTTTCCATTTCTATCTACGGTGATTTTGACCACTACCCTGCCTTCTTCATTACATTCCTGCTGAACTTTCCCCTTGCTCACTAAAGAACGCCCATTAAGTCCATATCCGCCTGTTCCGCTACCTGTACCGGGACTGCCATAATAACTTATACCATACGGATCTCCATCTGGCTGTCCTTTATCCCCGGCCATGTTATCATCGCCCTCGCTACCCTGAACCTCACCGTCAGATTCGTTCAGACCACCCATAAGTTCATCCAGTTTTTTCTTTTTGGCTTCTTTTTCCTGTTGGGCTTTTTCCTCAGCGGCTTTTTGCTCACGGGCCAGCTGTTCAGCTTTAGCCTGGGCCTTCCTCGCCGCTTCTTCTGCCTCGCGCTTTGCTGCCTCTTGTTGCTTGATTTTTATAGATTCTTCGTCTTCCCGGGTAAGTAATTTCTCGGTTGCTTTTTCCGTAACATCTTCCTCGGCTACTTCTTCGGCTTGAGCAGCCGGTTTTTCTTCCACGACCTCCTCTTCTTCCTTTGCTACAGTTTCCGCCGGTTGAGATTTTACCTTCTTAATGGGTTGTTTATCACCCATGCCGTAGTCCATGGAACCAAAGTTTACGGTAATCCCATTCTCAATGGGTGGATCCAGATACGTGAGGCCAATATAAAAAAGTAAAAGAAGGAGTACGCTTAACAAAATAGTTGTAAGCGTAAAAGATTTTTTCTTGTGTCTCGTATCTAAAAATGACATTAATTAGGCCGCACCGCCAGGATCACTTTATAACTATTTCTATTGGCAATATCCATTACATGGACCGCTTCTTTTATGGCCACGCTTTCCTCTGCCCTAAGAATAATAGTGGGTTTCTCCTGACCCTCAAGTGCTTTTTTTAATTCAATTTCAATGTATTCCCCGTTTATTTGTTCGTTGTTCACAAAATATTCCAGGTTTTTATTAATAGTAACCGAAACATTTTGAGTATTTGTAGATTTTCCCTTCGCTTTTGGCAACAGAAGATCCAATGCATTAGGCGAGTTGGCAGTTAACATAAAGAAAATCAGCAGCAGGAATACGATGTCCGTCATGGAGGACATACTAAATTCCGGACTGATTTTATTTCTCCCTTTAAAT
>JAHEBI010000471.1 GCA_024642325.1 Eudoraea sp.
AAATCATAAACTGGAAGAAATAATTGAGGTTACTGAAGATGATAAAATGCCTTTAATGCAATATGCCTGGATTCACCCGGAAGCCAGGCTCACCCGCGAACAAAAAGAGGCCATCCTGGAGTGGGCCAGACAAACTAAAGCTCTTTACGGATTAGGTCGGCTACCAAGGTAGGAACTCCTTTTGCGGCAGTATTTTGGAGTACAGTCAGATTTTCAAAATCTGATTCATATATACTTGGTTTCGGATCAATGAAATATTTTGGTATTCCCTGCCTTGCATAATTCAAAAGTCCCGCTGCCGGATAGACCTGCATAGATGTTCCAATAATAATAAGAATATCTGCAGTTTCTGTAATTTGTGAGGCTTCTGATAATAAGGGGACTTCTTCACCAAACCAGACTATGTGAGGACGCAATTGATATCCTTTTGGGCAAGTATCTCCAAGATTCAGATCTTTTTTCCATTCCAAAACCATTGATGTATCACCCGTGCTGCGAACTTTCAGCAGTTCCCCATGAAGGTGGAGGACGTGGGAACTGCCCGCACGTTCATGCAAATCGTCTACATTCTGTGTTATAATGGTGACATTAAAATGTTGCTCAAGTTCAACCAGCATTTTATGACCGGGATTAGGGTTAACTTCCAATAACTGGCTTCGCCTTTTGTTGTAAAAATCCAATACCGCTGCAGGGTTTCTGGCAAATCCGTACGGGGATGCAACCTCCATTACGTCGTGGCCTTCCCAAAGGCCATCTGCATCTCTAAAGGTTTTTATTCCGCTGTCGGCGCTCATTCCGGCTCCTGTAAGGACTACTACTTTTTTTTGCATCATTTTGGGTCTGTCATAAAGATACATTTTTCTTAAATTAGGACTATGATAGACCACGACCTGCTTTCATATCTGGAATCGTATATCACTCCTGAACGATTAAGACGATTTAGTGATGTCTTAAGTCATCGTACAAATTTTATTACAGTTGCCATTGAAGATGTCTATCAGATGCACAATACCAGTGCCGTAATTAGGAGTTGTGACGTTTTTGGTATTCAAAAAGCGCATATTATTGAAGGCAGGTTTGGAAAACGCTTGGACAAAAATATAGCTATGGGGGCTCAAAAATGGGTGGATTTGGAGCGGCATGCCACCGCAAAATCCTGTATCCGGGACTTAAGAACCAAAGGATATAAGATCATTGCCACCACTCCTAATAATGACTCCTGTTTGCTGGAAGATTTTGAAATTACCGATAAAGTAGCTTTGTTTTTTGGAACTGAAAAGGAAGGCTTAAGCCCTGAGGTTTTAAAGCAAGCCGATGGTTTTTTGAAAATCCCTATGTCCGGATTTTCCGAGAGTCTGAATATTTCGGTTTCCGCAGCCATTATTTTATATGATTTAACACAGAAACTTAAAAGATCGAATTTACCCTGGGGCCTAACCGAAGCTGAGATTTGGGAAAAGCGATTGGATTGGACTAAAAAGTCTATCAAAAGTATTGATGAAATCATAGCAAGATTTAGGCAATAAAATTAATTTTCTATATATTTAAGTAACTAATTAATTGATAAACAAATGACTACAATTTTATACATACTCGCGGGAATCGTTATTCTTGTTATCATATTGGGGATGATTGCACCTAAAAGCTATAATGTGAGCAGAAGTATTAAGGTAAGTCAACCCGTTTCGGTGGTATTCGAATATCTCAAATATTTAAAGAATCAGGACAATTGGAGTCCATGGGGTAAAAGAGATCCTGATATGAAAAAGGAATTTGTAGGTACTGATGCAGAAATAGGTGCGATCAGCAAGTGGGAAGGAAATAAGGATGTAGGTAGTGGGGAACAGGAAATAACACGAATTGTTGAAAATGAAGTAATTGAAAGTCAGTTGCGTTTTCTAAAACCATGGAAGTCCCAATCTAATGCT
This sequence comes from Eudoraea sp., assembly GCA_024642325.1. Lineage (GTDB taxonomy): Bacteria > Bacteroidota > Bacteroidia > Flavobacteriales > Flavobacteriaceae > Eudoraea. The sequence continues at coordinate 1,929 of JAHEBI010000471.1, forward strand.
TATTTAAAGGTAAAAGAAGCAGGTGCGGGGGAGACAGAAGTTACCTGGGGTTTTTCTGGCAATAATAAATTCCCGGTAAGTATTATGATGCTTTTTATGAACATGGATAAGGCTGTGGGTAAAGATTTCGAAGAAGGTTTAGCGAGCTTAAAGGATATTTTGGAAAAATAATTTTAGCTATGGAGCGCAATATGGTAGGCTGGTTTGAAATCCCTGTGGAAAACATGGAACGAGCCAGGAAGTTTTATGAGGAAGTCTTTGATATTTCCATTTCTGTTCACGATTTAGGTGGTGTTATCATGGGGT
>JAHEBI010000472.1 GCA_024642325.1 Eudoraea sp.
AAACTTTATCCCCAAATGGTAAAAGCCCTGGTAATCACAGGAAGTTCTGGGCTTTATGAAAGCGCCATGGGTGATGGATACCCTAAACGAGGGGATTATGAATTTATAAAAAAGAAGGCGCAGGATGTATTTTATGACCCTGAAGTTGCTACTAAAGAAATTGTGGATGAGGTTTACGCTACGGTAAACGACAGAAGGAAATTGATAAAAACACTGGCAATAGCCAAAAGTGCCATAAGGCATAATATGTCTAAGGATTTACCCAAAATGAGAACTCCAACCTGTATTATCTGGGGTGAAAATGATTCCGTAACGCCACCTAACGTCGCCAGGGAGTTTCATGAATTGCTACCGGATTCAGACCTCTTTTGGATAAAAGAGTGCGGCCACGCCCCTATGATGGAACATCCCAATGAATTCAATATCATTCTGGACGAATGGTTACAGAAGCGTAATTTCTAATTTACATACCGTCATGAAGATTAAGTCGGCCGACTTTCTGATGAGCAATTCCAGTGTAGAGAAGTGCCCTAACCAGCCTTTACCGGAATATGCATTTATTGGGAGGTCTAATGTTGGAAAATCTTCACTCATAAATATGCTTACTTCCCGTAAGAGTCTGGCAAAAACATCGGGAAGACCGGGTAAAACGCAACTTATCAATCATTTTAAAATAAATGATCAATGGTTCCTTGTAGATCTTCCAGGATATGGCTATGCCCGCGTATCTAAAAAAGACAAGAAAACTTTCCAGAAATATATTACCGATTATTTTCTTAAAAGAGAGCAATTAGTATGTGCCTTTTTATTGATCGATATACGCCACGAAGCGCAGAAAATTGATCTTGAATTTATGGAGTGGATGGGTGAAAACGGTATACCTTTTTCAATAATTTTTACAAAAGCGGATAAACTCAAGCCAATAGCGATTGAAAGAAATGTGAAGAATTACCTGGATCAATTACTTTCGGGAGTATGGGAAGAAGTCCCGGATCATTTCGTTACCTCTTCCGCAAACACCATGGGCAGGGAAGAGGTTTTGAACTATATCGAAAAAATAAATGCGGATTTCTATGGGGGTAAATAAAGTTCACTCCTCTTTAATAATTATTTTTTTGCCCCTTTCCTTAATTAAATCAATCAGCGCCTCTGTACTTTCCAGCTTATTGAGTTCTATTGTAGAAATAAAAACCTGTAACTCATCATTTACCGCTATCAGAACGATCGGGAACACAAACTTATGTCCGAATTTAGATGCGTATTGTTTTTTAAATTCGTCCCTATGTAAGAATTCCAATTTGAACTTCCCTTCTTGCCGGAATTTCTTCCAGGCATTTTTCTCTTTAAATACCCCATAGGTCAAATCACACAGATTACACTGATAAGTATCAGGGCTTAATACTTTATGAGCACCATCTACAAGAGCATTTCTCAATCCTGAACTGGCGTTATAAACAAAAATTAGCCTGGCGTCTTTGTGAATTTCCATAAATAAATTTATACATTTAAAAAGTACTTAGACGGTACTTTACAAGATACTGTTAGTCAGTAAAAATACTCAATACTTGCATCGGTTATATTTAATCAGTTCAGCAATGCATAATTTTAAATACTGTTACCTGCTCTTGTTTGCTATGCATTGGCAAATAAGTTTTGCGCAACAGAAATCCATTCCAACACCCTCTCCTTTTACACATTTGGACACCCTTGCCACTAATGATTGGTGGAATAGAGCTCCTAATGAAATTATTAATCTACACGTAAACAGAGACAGTGTTGTGGCCTTTGGTCTTTATACTGTACATGCCGGTATTCTTAAATTAACTGCCCAGCTTTATCCGCTTTACCCCAATGAGCCAAGGGAAATTAGTTTAGCGCTTTTCCGGGATGGTGAATGGACAGTGGTCCAAAAACAAGTTATAAATGAATTGGGATGGTCTGCACTTTTTAGAGTAGAAAATTGGGATAATTCCAAAGACACAAAATACAGAATTACTCATGGAAGTCGGGCTTATTTTGAAGGCACTATTCGAAAAAACCCTGACCATAAGAACGAAATAGTCATGGCCGCACTTTCCTGTAATTCTAATAAGGACAGGGGATTGAGGGAAAATTACGTCAGGAATATAAATTATCAGAATCCTGACCTTATTTTCTTTGCCGGAGATCAGTCTTATGATCACACAGAACACACTGCTGCATGGCTTAAATTCGGGATTCAATTCAGGGAAAC
>JAHEBI010000085.1 GCA_024642325.1 Eudoraea sp.
TGGAGAAATTTTCGGAAAGAAATGCTTCCAAACCCAATTCAAATCCATATACATAGACTTTGGCCGCATTCTGAATAGCCTGAACATTGCTTAGTTCCCCATTGTATATAATTTCTTCCTCCCCATTAAACAGGTAATCCCTTCGTACCAAAGCATTTGCCAGATAGGTATAATAAGCCGCGCCTTTTATAACTACTTTATCTTTAAAATTCTTCTGCACTCCAAATTCCAGGTTATAGGCATATTCAGGTTTCAAATAAGGGTTTGGCACTACAACTGAACCAGGTTCCGAATCAAATACCTTCCCTATATCATCAATATTGGGTGCTCTAAAACCAGTTGACCCGTTTAGCGTAAACTGTAAATCTGCTTTAGGAAACCAGCTAAATCCTAAACTTCCGGTCAAAGCTCCATTATTCAAATTAGAATTGTCAAAAGGAAAAGGATAGAAAGTTGTATCAAAATCTGCATTAATCCATACGTGGCTATATCGAATACCGGCCAACCAGGTAAAATTTGGTTTAGCCTTCAATTCAGTATTCATATAAGCTGCGAGGGTTTGCCAGGTAGAACCATCCGGATATCTCGACTGGGCCGCTGCTTCTAATCCGTTTTCCACATTGGTTTGTTTCCCTTCAGACCCCACCATATTAAAAATATATTCGGCCCCGTAATACAGCCTTAAATTTCCAATTTTTCTGTTTTCAAAGTCCACATTTACAGATAGTGCATCTATATTTTCCTTTGTAGTATAGCGAATAGAGTCCTGAAATTGCCTGTCATTTCTACTTTCCTTAAAATTTTGATATGCAGTGGTGATTTTTAAACCATCGTAAAACTTACCCCGGCCTATATTATAAATCTGCATATTCCCCATAAACCACTTTTGGGGTCCATAAAACCATTCTGCAGAACGCAAACCGGTTCCACTCCTGTCTGGCCTTATTAATCTGTCGTATCTGGAATAATCTGATGTGCCGGAATAATACAACCCTAAATCATAACTCCAATTATTATTTGGCTTATAAGAAATCTTTTGCATAAAATTTACCTGATCATATCCTGTTGGGATTTGCATACGACTATTTTCATTTTCAACCAAAACGTCAGTCCCATTCAAACGCTTTACATATTGATTTCTAAGATAGGAATCAGGTCCATTTTGACCCATTTTCAAATCATCAAAAAGATTATAAGTAACACTTGTTAGAAAAGCCCATTTATCCAACCCCAGATTTATGCCAAAATGCCCGGTATTTTCATCATTTGCTGATGCAAATCTGTAATTAAGATTTCCTGAAATATATAAACTATCTGTTGTCGAAAATTGTGGCTTGTTGGTAATGAAATTCATAACTCCACCAATTGCATCACTTCCGTAAATTACAGAACCAGGACCAAAAACCACCTCGGTATTCTTAATCGTAAAAGGGTCTATTGAAATTATATTCTGAATATTACCTCCCCTGAAAATAGCATTGTTCATTCGCACCCCGTCCACCGACAACACAAGCCTGTTGGTTGCAAAACCCCTGATCATAGGACTTCCACCACCCAATTGACTTTTTTGTACAAAAATTTTCCCGCTGTTCTGTAATAGATCTGCGGACGTTTGCGGATTTGTAAATGCGATTGCCTGTGTGTTAATGGAAACTATTTTTTGCGGGATGTCTTTTTTTTGTTGTTCCCATTTTGAAATAGACATTACTACTTCATCCAACTGTTCGCGCTTCAAACTAAGATACACTTTTCCTCCCCTTTTAATAAGGAGTTCCCTTGTGGACCTTTTAGTTTGATAACTGATATGTCTTAGCGTAATACGCTCATTTCTATTAAAAACAGAGAGGTCGCATTTACCTTCCAAATCAGACAGGGCAGTCTTTGATTTATCGTTGTTATAAAGCACAGCATTAATCACCGGTTCCTGTGTTTCAACATCAAGAATCGTTATTTCCTGGGCAGAAATAACGTTAATAAAAAGAAGTGAAATAAGAAAAATTCCCCTATGCATTTTAGCTAAAAACTTCATTCAAAATAGCAAGTGATCTGGGCTTTTTAAATCCGTGCAAATGTACTTCAAAATAGAGTACAAGGGATTGTAATAGTTCTTGCCTTGTTTTTTTGCCCACCCTGATCAAGTGCATAGCATCAAAATTTGTGCCCAAAAGTGTTTTAAACACATCAAGGGCCTCTCCTTTTAGAATTGGATGTATTCCGGGGGATTCAATAAACGCACCTTCCACCAAATCGAAATATGGATGGTCCATTCTTCCCTTATCCGGATAAAACCCTAAATACTTTGATAATCCCAGCAGAAAAAACAGATGAAAATTGCTAATGTTAGGATGCGTGTCCAGCCATTGCAGTGATGCTTCCAGAAAATCAAATAAGTCTTTATTCTGTTCTTCTTCAAAAATACTGTTGACCAGCATTTCTGCTAAAAACTGGATCATTGCATTCTTGGCAATGTCCGTATGGGCCGATTGGTATGGATAACTTACTTTTGCGTCGATAAGTGGTTCAAGTGTCCCTTTATTTTTATGATTCACAACTATTTCCAGTTGCATCAAGGGTTGAAAGTAGGCGGTTTTCAATTTCCCTTTTCTGGATGTCAAGACACCTTTAAGTAGATAGGATTTTAAACCATCAGAGTAGGTAAAAGCTTTTACAATTAAACTTGTATCTCCATACTTGAGGGAAGACAGAATTAAAGCCTTAGTGGTAATTTGCATTTATAGCTCTTAGGATAAGACAAAGATAAGTTGAATTGGCTATAAATAAGATTGGCAGTTAATAGGAGCTGATTCTTTCCTGAAATGGAAAGTCAAATTCCTATAACTGCCAATAAATCATTAATTATTTATATCACCCCCTGTGCAAGCATGGCATCTGCCACTTTTACAAAACCCGCAATATTGGCGCCTTTTACATAATTGCAATATCCGTCACCTTCTACTCCGTACTCAATGCAGGAATCGTGAATATCTTCCATGATTCCTCGTAACCTTTCATCTACTTCTTCCCGTGTCCAGCTGATTCTCAAAGAATTCTGAGACATTTCCAGGCCTGAGGTGGCAACACCACCGGCATTGGAGGCTTTACCCGGTGCAAATAAAATTCTGGCATCGTGAAAAGCGTGGATAGCATCTGGCGTTGAAGGCATGTTTGCCCCTTCTGCAACGCAAATACAGCCATTGGACATCAATTCTCTGGCATCATTTCCATCCAGTTCATTTTGTGTGGCACATGGTAAGGCAATATCACATTTAACCCCCCAAGGACGTTTTCCCTTATGATAGGTTGCCGATTTATATTTTGCTACATATTCAGAAATTCTTCCGCGTCTATTATTCTTGAGGTCCATAATGAAGGCTAATTTTTCCTCATCAATCCCGTCCTTATCATATATATATCCTCCTGAATCAGATAAGGTTAAAACTTTCCCGCCCAATTGCAACACTTTTTCCGCTGCGTATTGAGCAACATTACCTGATCCTGAAACAACAAATGTTTTTCCCTTAATTCCTTCATTCTTTGTCTTCAGCATACTCTGTGCAAAATAGACAGTACCATATCCTGTGGCCTCCGGACGGATTTTGGATCCACCCCATGACAGGCCCTTGCCTGTAAGTACACCGGTGAATTCATTTCTTATCTTTTTATACATCCCAAAAAGGAACCCAATCTCTCTTGCACCTACACCTATATCCCCGGCAGGAACATCTGTGTTTGGTCCAATATGCCTACATAATTCTGTCATAAATGCATGGCAAAAACGCATTACCTCATCATCCGACTTTCCTTTGGGATCAAAATCCGAACCTCCTTTACCGCCACCCATTGGAAGCGTAGTTAAACTATTTTTAAATACCTGTTCAAAAGCCAGAAATTTAAGAATACTGGCATTAACCGATGGATGAAAACGAAGTCCTCCTTTATACGGCCCTATTGCCGAGTTCATTTGAATGCGATAACCTCTGTTTACATGGATTTCACCTTCATCATCTACCCATGCCACTCTAAAGGAAATCAGACGCTCAGGTTCCACCATTCTTAACAGGATGTTTTTTCCGTAGTAGATTTCATGTTGAATTATGTAAGGAATCACCGTTTCGGCAACTTCCTGTACTGCTTGAATGAATTCAGGTTCATGACCATTTCGGGTCTTCACCTCATCCATAAATGCTTGGATTTGTTCGTTCATATCTAAATTGATTAACTAAAGTTTTTATTGAATTAAAAATTCAAGGGCAAAATTATATCTTTTCTATAATTTAAAGCAGCTTTTTTTAAAAATATGATAAATTTTATCCGATTGCCTGCTCCAGGTCGGAAATAAGATCTTCTACATCTTCAATTCCTACACTAAGTCGGATCAGCGAATCAACCACCCCACTTTTTTCCCTTTCTTTTTTTGGAATACTGGCATGAGTCATACTTGCAGGATGGCCCGCCAAACTCTCCACCCCTCCCAGTGATTCTGCAAGCGTGAAAATCTTCAACTTTTCTACAATAGCAATAGCATCTTTATAGTTACTTCCTTTGGGTACAAAGGATATCATTCCGCCAAATGCTTTCATTTGTTTTGAGGCTACATTATGATTGGGATGATCTTTCAAGCCAGGCCAATAAACTTTTTCAATTTTGGGATGTTTCAACAAATATTCAGCAATCCGTTCTCCATTTTCACAATGCCGCTGCATTCGTACATGCAATGTTTTAATTCCTCTAAGCACTAAAAAACTATCCATTGGACCACATACAGCGCCGCTGGCATTTTGAATGAAATATAATTTATTAGCCAATTCTTCATCCTTCACAATTAAAGCTCCTGCAACCACATCGCTATGTCCTCCAAGATATTTTGTGGCCGAATGCATTACTATATCGGCACCCAAGTCCAGTGGCTGTTGCAAATAAGGAGTCGCAAAAGTATTATCTACTGCCATAAGCAGCTTATTACTTCTGGCCAGTTCTGAAACCGCCCTAAGATCAATAATGTTCATCATTGGGTTGGTTGGAGTCTCTACCCAAATCAGCTTCGTATTTGAATTTATTAATGCAGCAATATTAGCTACATCCTGCATCCCTGTGAAGTGAAATTTGATGCCATATTTTTCAAAGACCTGCCGGAAAAGCCGGTAACTACCTCCATAAAGATCATTAGTTGAAATTACTTCATCCCCTGGTCCTAAAAGTTTAATTACGGCATCCATGGCCGCTAAACCACTGGCGAATGCCAATCCGAACTTCCCGTTTTCTATACTGGCAAGCGCGTTTTCCAAAGCGCTTCTTGTGGGGTTCGCACTACGGGAATATTCGTAGCCCTTATGCTGCCCCGGGCTGGCCTGAGCATAGGTAGATGTCTGATATATTGGAGGCATTACTGCACCATAGGCCTTGTCAGGTTTCTGTCCCCCATGTATTACTTTGCTGTTAAATCTCAATTCCTTTTTACTCATAAAACAAAAATATATACACAAATGTATTGTTATCTTTTGGAGAAACCTATGATTGCGTAGTTTTGCAATTAAACCAAATTTAGTTCAATGAAAAGTGTTATAACCTACCTTTTAATTCTTGTATTAATTATTAGCTGCCAGGGCAAGAGAGACCTTACATTTGAAGCCTTAAGTTTCTCGAATAATAATTGTGACAATTGTCCGACGGTTAGGGTAGATATCCCGGAAGCCATAGGCAACAACAAACTGGTTAAATCCATAAACCTTGCCTTACAAGAAGAAGTTATTTCCAAATTAACTTTCGATGATGAAATTAATGCTGCAACTATTCAGGAGGCAATTGAGTCGTTTAGCAATGGATATTTTGAATTAAAAAAGATCTATCCTGATGAAACTATCGGATGGGAGGCAAAAATAAATGGGATGATCACATATGAAAATAATGAACTCCTGACTATTGAGTTAAAGTCTTATTTGTTTACAGGTGGAGCCCATGGTTACGGGTCCACTAATTTTTTAAATTTTAACAAGAAAAAAGCGAAGGAAATGGATGACTGGGAACTGTTTAAGGATAAGGACGGTTTTGAACAGTATGCAGAAACCCAATTTAGGCTACAACAGAATATTCCGGCAAATCAGCCCATTAACAGTACTGGATTTATGTTTGAGGAAGATCACTTTTATTTGCCTGAAAATATCGGTTTTACAGGTGAAGGCCTTAGGTTATTGTACAATCAGTACGAAGTAGCCTCCTATGCCGATGGGCCCATAGAATTAACATTGCCCTATAAGGAAATTCAAAAATTCTTATCCGGTAACATTAAAACCTAAAGCACCTGTTCTTTGAGCAATATTTTTTCCATAGAAAGAATAACCCCCAGGTGTAATCCTTCATGATATAGATTAAATGACAGCGCATCTTCAACATTTCGCAATGTGACCTTAGTGCTCGTGGTATATTCGTTGTATTCGTAGAAAATCCCTTTTTCATAATCATCCTGGGCCCATTCTGCCGTTGATAACAGAAAAGCAGCAATATTGTCCATCTCCACTGTTGAGGGATTGTTCCCGGGCACGGTTCCTTTTCTGTATTTTTGAACCAAAGAATCATCTATACGCATGTTGAGATTGCTCAATTTATATAATAGTAACTGTTGAGTAACAACAACATGAGCTATATTCCACCAAATATTATTGCGATAACCCTCCGGGATTTGCAGTAAAATTTCCGGAGGAGTCCTTTTTAATATTTTGTATAGTATCTTCCTGTTTTGAATTGTGATATCAAATATTTTTTTCAATGACTACTAATTTTAAGGTTATTTGTACGGCATTAACAACTATTAAAAATAACATATTCATTTAAAAATAATTATCGTTAGTTATAATAATTTTGAAATCGATAAATAAAAATCATGAAGAAAATATATTACTTAAGCAGTTGTGATACCTGCAAGCGCATTTTAAATGAATTAAAACCTCTGGAAGGTATAAAACTACAGGATATCAAATCTGAGCCTATAACTCCTGAACAATTAAAAGAGATGCGAAATTCAGCCGGTAGCTATGAGGCCCTGTTTAGTAAAAGGGCGCGACTGTTTAGTGAACGCCAGCTAAAGAACCAGGATCTTAAAGAAAAGGACTATGAATCCCTCATATTGGAACATTACACATTTTTAAAAAGACCGGTCATTTTAGTTAACCATCAAATATTTATCGGGAATACAGGAAAGGTAATTTCTGAAGCCAAAGAAATTATCCATTCTTGAGTAAGCGAAGCCTTGCCATATTAGCCGCACTGGGCGCTACTACAATTTATGGATTAAACCATACCATTGCAAAGGGAGTGATGCCTATGTATATTAAACCTTTTGGTTTTATAATGCTTAGGGTAATTGGAGCTACCATTCTTTTTTGGGGTATTTCCTTTTTGGGGCCTAAAGAAAAAGTTGAATGGAAAGATTGGGGTAGGATAATGCTCTGTTCACTTTTTGGTATGGCTATTAATATGCTTGCCTTCTTTAAAGGTTTAGATTTATCAACTCCAATAAACAGCGCTGTTCTTGTTACCACCACACCAATTATAGTGGTAATCCTGTCTGTTTTTTTAATTAAAGAAAAAATCAGAGCGCTAAAAATCATAGGGATTGCGACAGGGCTTACGGGTGCACTTTTTCTTGTCCTTTATGGTAATGAAATAAGGCAGGACGCATCAAATATTCCTTTGGGTAACGCTCTTTTCCTGTGTAATTCACTGTTTTTTGGGCTTTACCTGATTCTTGTAAAAAAATTATTGGAAAAATATCATCCTATTACTCTTTTGAAGTGGATGTTCCTATTGGGTATCCTATATAATTTACCTGTTGCCCTACCTGATTTTTTGGAAGTTTCATGGTCTACGCTTCCCTTTGAAGCTATATGGAAAATGGCATTCGTTGTTATAGGGACGACCTTTTTTGCTTATTTATTTAATGTATTTGCTCTAACTCAACTTAAAGCATCCACTGTAAGCGCGTTTGTATATGTTCAACCGGTAATTGGGATTCTTTTTGCTGTATTGAGTGGTAAAGACACACTGACCACCGTTAAAATATGCGCTGCATTATTGGTGTTGTCAGGGGTGTACCTTGTAAGCAAAAAGCCAAAAC
>JAHEBI010000086.1 GCA_024642325.1 Eudoraea sp.
GGGATGAAACCAGTCCCAGGCCTTATTCCAGACTCAATTTAATACAGGGTACCAAGGGTATATTGGCTGGTTTTCCTACCCGTGTGGCTTTAGAAGGAGGTATCGAAGGTATTACCGAAAGTCATCATCAATGGGTTCAAGGGGAACAACTGGCCGCTCTTTATGAAAAATATGATCATCCCTTGTATAAACGCCTTTCTGTCAACACGAAAGAAAGTGGTCATGGAGGTATGGATGGTATGATGGTTTACAGGATTATTGAATGCCTCAGAAATGGCTTACCCCTGGATCAAAATGTTTATGAAGGTTGTTTCTGGAGTGCAGTTTCACCTTTAAGTGAACGCTCGGTAGCCAATGATGGAACACCCCAGTATTTTCCGGATTTCACAAGGGGTAACTGGATAGATACAGAACCTCTTGGAATAATATCTTAAAAGCCATATGGTAGTAGGAACAGGGATCAGCTCAAAATATTCTTAACAGTCCATAAAAAAAGGTATTATAAAATGAAAACGCGCATTAATTCCATCCTGAGACAATTAAACGAGCTTCAAAATGGCAAGCCCTGGGTGGGTGAAACTTTTGATAAAAAACTTGCCGTCATAACTGAACAAGAGGCATTTGTGCGCCCGTTACCTAATATTCACAGTATTGCCGAAATATTGGCACATTTAACCAGCTGGAGGAAAGAGACAAATTTGAAAATAAAAACCGGAAAAGGCAGCTTAACTACGGATAGTTATGAAAATTGGCCGGATAATTCGGAATTACAATCTATTGGCTGGAAAAAGCTTCAGGAAGAATATAAGAACGGCCTTTCAGAATTACTATTCCTTCTGAAAAGCAAGGATGATCAATTTTTAGATGAAACCTATTACGATCTGGATTTTAAAGGCACTTACCCATATTCCTTTGTGGTTGAGGGCATGCTCCACCATGATATTTATCATTTGGGGCAAATGGGACTGGTCATAAAACTAATAAAAATGCAATGAGGAGTAGCCGAACTAAATTATCCTGCAAACAAAACCAATTAACGCGTTCCTATTTTAATGGAAAAACCAATAAATATCAGGCAAATAACTGAAACACAAAGATTAGTACTCCGGGAGTTTGAACTCAACGATGCACAAAATATTTGGAAATTAAATTCAGATCCGGAAGTTATCAAATATACCGGTGATCCCCCATTTGAAACGATAGAAAAAGCAAGAGAATTTCTTGAAAATTACGAGGAGTATAAAAAAAACGGCTTTGGGAGATGGGCGGTAATCACCAAAACAACTAACTCATTTATTGGTTGGTGCGGTCTAAAATTAAATGAACAAAATTTAGTCGATCTCGGATATCGTTTTTTTAAAAAGGAATGGAATAAGGGCTATGCGACAGAAGCCGCCGCAGCTAGTCTTGAATATGGCTTTATGCATCTTAATTTAAATGAGATAATTGGCAGGGTTGCTTCGGAAAATAAAGGTTCCATAAAAGTTCTGGAAAAGCTCTCCATGAAATATTGGAAAATGGATAGCTGTAAAGGTATTGAGAACTCTTTATACTATAGAATAACAAAAGAACAATACCTTCAGAATAAAAAAATAGAAGATTAGAGAACATGGATTCGGCTTCCGATTATATAAAAACAAACAGAGCTTCCTGGAACAGTAAGACAGATATTCATCTGGAGTCCGATTTTTACGATATGGAAGGATTTCTCGCTGGAAAGACCTCACTAAAAAATATAGAATTAAATCTCCTGGGAGAAATAAATGGACAGAGTGTTTTGCATTTACAGTGTCATTTCGGGCAGGACACACTCTCACTGGCAAGGCTTGGAGCCACTGTTACCGGAGTAGATCTTTCAGACAAAGCCATTGACAGAGCGAGAGAACTTGAGGTGAAAACAGGTATTGGGGCAAAATTTATTTGTTGTGATCTTTATAATCTGCCCGATCATTTAAACGGGGAATTTGATATTGTCTATACCACTTATGGCACTATTGGCTGGCTTCCCGACCTAAAGAAATGGGGGCAGGTCATCTCCAGGTTTTTAAAACCGGGAGGCAGGCTAATTTTTGTAGAGTTTCATCCGGTGGTCTGGATGTTTGATGATGAATTTAGTAAGATCGGATATCGTTATTTCAACTCCGGACCCATGGTGGAGACAGAAACAGGAACATATGCCATGAAGGATTCTAACATCACATTGGAATACGTAATGTGGAATCATAGTATAGGAGAAGTAATTTCAGGTCTGGTTAATAATGGCATTGAGGTGATTTCCTTTGAGGAATATGATTATTCCCCTTATAATTGTTTTAAATTCACCATCGAATCTGAACCCGGAAAATACAGGATAAAACATCTTGGAAACAAGCTCCCAATGGTTTATGCTTTGGAAGGCAGAAAAAAATAGTTAGAAACCAAAAAATAAATTGACAAGGCAAATGCGAAAATTCCTTTATATAGTCTCTATCAGTATCTTGGTTGCCTGTACGAATAGTGAGAAGGCTGAATTTACCGGTCGAAGTGGCACCTATAGCGGCCTTTTTAAAAAAGGAAGTTTTTCAGATTCTATTGTTTTCACGCTGGAGCAGGACTCCACAAAATGGAATGTCTATTTTACGAGCCTCCAACAAAACGCCAATGGCATCCCTTTTGGGGATATTGAAGTTAAAGACGATTCAATAAATTTTAAACTTCAAAGTGATTTTTACACTTATTCGTTTAAAAATACCTGGGAAAATAATAATTCTGCGCTCCGTGGTTCTCTTACCGTGGATACCATGACAACCACATACACACTCTTCAAAACTTTGAGCGGGAAAGAAGAGTTGCCAGTTAGTGAAGATATAAGCTACATAACCAATGGTCTTAAGGTAAGCGGCACCATATATTACCCAGCCAAGGACAGCAAAAAAGCTTTAATTATTGTCACTTCCTCCGGCAATTCAGATAGAAGTGCTTCCAGGGCAGAGGCTCTGCTATTTGCAAAACGGGGTTATACTACCTTTATTTATGACAAACGAGGAACCGGAGTTTCTGAAGGTGATTGGTCAAAAGCCAGCATAGAGGAGCTTGCGTCAGATGATATCAATGCCATAAAGCGGTTTTCGGAAAAAACAGCTATCCCTCTTCACCAAATTGGTATTAAAGGAAGTAGCCAGGGAGCCAGCAAGATCCCCTATATTTTAAATGAATTAAAAGATGTGAAATTTGGCATAGCCGTGAGTTGCCCCGGTTCTACCCTTTTGGAAAGTGATCTTAATTACTGGAAGAACAGAAATAGCGGGCAACTGGGTGAAAATATTCAACAGGCAATGAATTTTGAGCGAAAGGTTTTTGAAACTATAGCAGGTGAAATTTCTATTGAAAGCCTTCAGGAAGAAATTAATTCGGCCAGCTCAGAAGACTGGTTCAGTATGGTATGGATCCCAAACCTCAATGAGATACAGATAGACAGGAAACTTAAGTATAGCCCTATCCCCTTTTTTGAAAAAATCAATCAACCAATACTTATTGTACAGGGTAGTATGGATGAAATAATACCTGAAGATAGTTACAAAATAATATCCCAATCACTTGAAAAAGCTCACAACAAAACATATGAAGTAGTAATGTTAGACGGCGCTTCACATTCTATGTATGATGTCGGGCAAAGCGATTTTCCCTATTGGTCCAAGTTACATCCCAAATACATGGACATTTTGGAAAATTGGATCAGTAATCTTCCGTAGTCAAACCAGATGGGTTTGGCCTTTCTTTGTAGCCTGAATATTAGTTCCAAAAAAGTCATAAGCTAAATTTTGTAAGACCAAAATCCACCTTATATTTAACATCCATATTTTAAAAAAATACTTTCCAGTAAACTGTGAAAATCTAAACTCTTTTAAAAAATCAATCAAATGAAAATTCACTTTAAAAATCACCTTTCATTAACCATACTGCTGACGTTTGGTTTTTTACAAATCAATGCCCAAAATACTGCAGATACCAGATTAATGAGGAGCCCGGCAATTAACAAGGATAAAATTGCTTTTATCTATGCCGAGGATCTTTGGATTGCAGACAAAAACGGTGCTAATCCAAGGCGACTTACAATTGATGAAGGAGTGGAGTCAAGTCCCGTATTTTCTCCGGACGGTTCTCTTATTGCATTCAGTGCTGAATATGATGGTAATACCGACGTATTTGTTGTTCCGTCGCAGGGAGGAGTTCCAAAAAGATTAACATGGCATCCTGGTTGGGATGTGGTGAGGGATTTTTCCCCTGATGGCAAAAGTGTGCTTTTCGTTTCAGGCAGAGCTACGTACACCAACAGACACGCTAAACTCTACACCATAAGTATAGAAGGTGGACAAGCTGTCGAACTACCCATTCCCAGCGCATTTAGTGCCTCTGTTTCAGATGATGGAAAGTACATTGCCTATACCCCATTGTACGAAGTGTTCAATCAATGGAAAAATTACCGCGGAGGAACGCAGTCTCGAATCTGGATATACAACACAGAGACCTATGAAGTTACCGAGATCAGCAAACCCGCAACCGGAGGCAATGATACCAATCCCCAGTGGATAGGTAATAAAGTATATTTCAGAAGTGACCGAAATGGGGAATTTAATTTGTTTGTCTATGATTTAGATACCAAAGGTGTAACCCAACTTACAAATTATGACGATTTCCCGGTACTAAGCCTGAATACCAATAACAATGATCTGATTTACGAACAATCCGGATATTTGCATTTATTTGATCCCGGTTCCTTGTCCAGCACAAAATTAACCATCCCCATAGCTACAGATCTGCTGGAACTCAGGTCTCGTTATGTTTCCGGGGGAGAGTATATCAGAAGTGCGGGAATCTCGCCCTCAGGAGCAAGGGCGGTATTAGATTTCAGGGGTGAAGTGGTTACCGTGCCTGCGGAAAAGGGCGATGTAGAAAACATTAGCCAAACTCCCGGAGTTCATGAAAAATACCCGCAATGGTCCCCCGATGGTAAACAAATAGCCTATTTTTCTGATGCCTCGGGTGAATATAGCCTGCATCTTAAAACATTGGAAAATGGTTCTGTAAAAAATCTTGCCATCTCCGGTTCTGGTTTTTATGCCTATTTACATTGGTCACCGGACAGTAAGAAATTGTGCTTCGTGGATAACGGTCGTAATTTATTTATGGTCGATACATCCAGTGGTCGTATCACCAAAATTGGAACAGACAAACTATATGTTCCCGGGGTTTTCAGGGAACTTTTTGGATCCTGGTCACATGATTCAAAGTGGGTATCCTATACAATTATAACAGAAACAAATTTTGAAAGAGCCTATGTGTTTTCCCTGGATCAGAATAAATCCTTTGAACTTTCCGATGGACTTTCAAATGTAAGTGAACCTGTATTTGATCCAAGCGGAAAATATATCTATATGCTTGCCTCCACAGATGCCGGTCCTGTTGTAAACTGGTTTGATCAGTCTAATCAGGATATGGAAATGACCAGTTCTATCTATTTGGTAACACTGCAGAAAGAGCTTGTTTCCCCCTTGGCTAAAGAAAATGACGAAGAAACTAACGGAGATGCAGAAAAGTCAAAAAAAGATGAAACCGAGAAAGATAAGGATAAGGAAAATAAAACGGTAGTTCCTTTAAAAATTGATTGGGAGCAAATTACAAATCGAATTATTGACCTGCCCATATCTCCCGGAATGTATTCAAGTTTAAGTTGTCCTGAAGAAGGAAAATTGTTCTATTTATCGCGTAAGCCACATAGTGCTGATAGTGATCCGGAGTCGCTGAGAATATATGATCTGAAGAAGCGTGAAGATGAAGAAATTATGCCCGTCGATGGGTACGTAATTGCTGCATCCGGTAAAAAGATGTTATTTCGAAAAGGACAAACCTGGGGAATTACAGAAGTAGGTAAAAAACCGGAAAATGGAGAAATTAATGTTAGTGGTATTCAGGTGAAAATAGATCCCCGACAAGAGTGGTCCAACATATTTGATGAAACATGGCGAGTGAACAGGGATTATTTCTATGATCCCGGAATGCATGGTGTGGATTGGAATGCCATGAAGGAAAAATATAAAATATTCCTTCCTGATGTTACCTGCAGAAGTGACCTATACCGGGTTATGGAATGGATGTGCAGTGAACTGGCTGTTGGACATCATAGGTTTGGCAGTCGTGGTGATCGAATGAACAATCCGGATAAAGTAGGTGGCGGCCTGCTGGGAGCGGATTATGAAGTGGTAAACAACAGGTATCGTTTTGCCAAGATTTATGGAGGCCTGAATTGGACACCGGAGCTTCGTTCACCATTGACAGAACCAGGGGTTAATATTGTCGCAGGGGAGTATTTAATTGCCGTAAATGGACGTGAGGTAACCGCAGATCAAAATCTCTACAGTTTCTTTGAAAATACAGAGAATAAAATTGTGGAGCTAACTATTTCGTCTTCGGCAGATGGTTCTGGTTCGCGAAAAGTGAAGGTAGTACCTATAGAAAGTGAAAGTTCCCTGAGAAACAGGGATTGGGTTGAAGGAAACATTAAGAAAGTTGACGAGGCTACGAACGGACAAGTGGCATATGTTTATGTTCCCAATACGGCGGGAGCCGGACATGAATATTTTAAACGATACTTCTTTCCACAGGCCAATAAAAAAGCGATAATTGTTGATGAACGACACAATGGTGGAGGGCAGTTGGCAGATTACTATATAGATATACTCAAGAAACCTTATCAGGCATCCTGGAATTTCAGATACGGGAAAGACCTGAAGGCTCCCAGCGCATCCATACAAGGCCCTAAGGTCATGATTATTGATGAAACGGCAGGATCCGGCGGAGATTATCTGCCCTGGATGTTTAGAAAATTTAAACTCGGTACCTTAATAGGAAAAACAACCTGGGGCGGACTTGTAGGTGTTTTGGGTTATCCCGAATTCATTGATGGCGGATCCGTCACCGCACCCAACGTAGCATTTTACAACGAAGATGGTTACCGGGTGGAGAATGAAGGCGTAGCGCCGGATATTGAGGTTGAACAATGGCCCAAGGAAGTTATTTCCGGTAGGGATCCTCAATTGGAAAAAGCTATAGAAGTTGTTCTGGAGCAGTTAAAAAGTAATCCCCCCGTAACTCCTAAACGACCGGAGTATCCTGTTCGGGTTCGGAAATCTAACTAGTAAGGAAATAGTATGATAGCAGCACTGGGAAGAGTTTTTACCGATCTATTTATAAAATATATGCCCAGTGCTTATGTATTTGCCTTACTCCTTACTTTATTTACAGGCGGCATGGCCCTGTTTTGGGCAGATGCAACATTTTTGGACGTTCTGGATGGATGGTATAATGGTTTTTGGTCGTTGCTTGATTTCGGAATGCAAATTATACTTATCATAATAACTGCATATAGCATCGCTCAATCAGAACCGGTTAAAGCAGGTATTAATTGGATTGCAAAATTCATTAAAACTCCTGTTCAGGTGTATTTATCCATATTATTTTTAGGAGCAATTTTATGCCTGATTAGTTTTGGCATGGCAGTGGTTGTTGCCATTTTAGCCCGTGAACTGGCGCTTAGAGTCAAAGGGGTGAACTACCCATTTTTAATAGCCTGTGTTTATTTTTCATTAGGTGGGTGGGTCTCCGGAACTTCCAGTTCTATTGCGCTATTATTAAACACGGAGAATAATTTTTTGATTGAAGCCGGTATTTTGAACGGAATAATTCCCAATGAATATACCTTAGGATCCACTTTGAATATTGCCATTTTCATTGTTTTCATTGTCGTGGGGCCATTATTATTTCTTGTTTTAATTCCAAAAAACAATGATCATATGGAATTGTCGGACTTTCTGATTACAAAAAACTTGGAGTCAGAACCTTCAGTAAGGGAAGAAGCTGAATCTTACAGATTACCATTTAGAGCTGTCTCAGACATGCTAAATAACAGTATGTGGCTGCAATTAACAATCGCCATCTTTGGGTTTATTTATATAGTCTACTACTTCCTTACAAAAGGCTTTGATCTGAATTTTTACATTATGATCTTTAT
>JAHEBI010000473.1 GCA_024642325.1 Eudoraea sp.
ATGGGCATTCCGCCTGAGGTATGTAAAATAAGGCCATTTTTATTTATAAAATGCTGTGATACAGTAGTTATAGAATCATCATTTACAGCGATAATATAGATATCTGCATCCATGATATGCCCGAAGTCGGTTGCGATATTTGGAACATTATTAAAATAAGTTAACTTCTTTTTGTCACGTCCAATGACCTGAATTATTTTAATACCACTTTTGTTTTCCAGAGCACGATAAAGCTGTTGTGCGACATTTCCCGTACCTATAAGTATTATTGAAAGCATGTTCAAAAATACAATATTTATAATGTTTACCGATCTTAAAAAATTAACAATACTGTTTAACTTTTTAAGATCGCAAGTGCGGTTGAAAATCACAAAAAGGCCTTACTTTTGCCTCTTGAATTCAAATTTATCTCCCTAAGATGAAAGAACTTTTTAAAAAGTTTTTCTTTTCTACCAGATTGATGGCTGTCCTTTTCATTGTTTTTGCGACTTCAATGGCATTTGGTACGTTCATAGAAAGTTGGTATAGTACGGAAACAGCAAGAATCTGGATATACAATACCACCTGGTTTGAGGCGATCATGGTTTTTTTTGTGATTAATTTTATAGGTAATATTAAGCGGTACCGCCTTATACGCAGGGAAAAATGGCCGGTTTTAGTTCTCCATATCTCCTGGATTTTAATTATTGTGGGTGCCTTCGTTACAAGATATATAAGTTTTGAAGGTATGATGCCTATCCGCGAAGGCAGCACAGAAAATGTTTTCTATTCCGATAAAACCTTTCTTACCGTTTTTATTGATGGAGAAATAGAAGGGGAATCCAAACGGAAGGTTCTCGAAGACGACCTCATTGTAACTCCCGAAGCAATTAAATCAAATTTGCCCTGGAAATCAGATTTTAACGGCCAGGATGTTACCATAACCTATGAGGGTTTTATTGCGGGGGCCAAAAATGGATTAATTCCTGATGAAACGGGAAACTATTTTTTAAAAATAGTCGAGGCCGGAGATGGCTCCAGGCATGAACATTATCTCGAAAACGGGAAAATAACAAATATCCATAATATTCTGTTTTCATTGAACAGGGAAACGGAAGGTGCCGTAAACATAACTACTACAGATAGTATATATCAAATAAAAGCTCCTTTCGAAGGGAGTTTTATGCGAATGGCAGATCAATTTCGGGGCACGGTTCTAAAAGACAGTTTGCAGGAGCTTCAGTTACGATCGCTTTACAACATGGGCGGGATGCAATTTGTAATACCAGAGCCACTTGTTCAGGGTTCCTACGGGGTTGTTAGTGTGCCGGACAATGAAATAACACCAGCCACAAAGAGCGCCCTGGTTCTTTCAATTAGCAGCAATGGCGAAAAGGTTGAGAAAAAACTATTGGGAGGCAAGGGTTCCAGTAATTATTCAGATAAATTTAAGGTAGGTGGATTGGAATTCAGCCTTCGCTACGGATCTAAAGTTTATGAATTGCCATTTAGGATTAAACTCAACGATTTTATTGCCGAGAAGTACCCTGGAACTGAAAAAAGCTATGCTTCCTTTATGAGTAAGGTTACCGTAGAAGATGAACGTCCATTTGACTATGATATTTTTATGAATCATATTCTTGACCATAAGGGATATCGCTTTTTCCAGGCAAGTTTTGATCCGGATGAACGCGGAACCGTCCTTTCAGTGAATCACGACTTTTGGGGCACATGGATAACCTATTTAGGTTATTTTTTACTTTATACCGGTTTAATGGGCATCATGTTTTTTGGAAAAACCCGGTTTAAAGAATTGACACAGACGCTTGATAAATTAAAGAAGCAAAAGGCTGTAGTCCCGGTTGTGATGCTTTTTGCCGTTTTAAGCCTGAATGCGCAGGGAAAAACTCAGGATGGGGATCACAATCATCAAAATAAGCCAAGTCAGCAACAATTAGATTCGCTTCTAATGGTTGCTACCGTTTCCAAAGAACATGCAGCAAAATTTGGAGAATTGGTTATCCAGGATGATGGCGGAAGAATGAAGCCACTAAATTCGTTTTCTTCGGAGTTGCTTCGTAAGCTTAGTTTTAAGGATAGCTATAAAGATCTGAATGCAGATCAGGTATTTTTATCTATGATGTTAAATCCGGCCCTATGGTATAACACAGAATTTATAGCACTGGACAAAAAGGGACAAAATGATAGCCTCCGAAGGATAATAGGGGTGGAGGGTT
>JAHEBI010000087.1 GCA_024642325.1 Eudoraea sp.
ATAATGTTCGTTGAAGTTAACTGGTAATTTCTTTTTGAACTAAATTAATATACAATTCCATTGCCTCTTCACGACCAATATTTTGAGCCTGAATCAAAGCATTAGCTTTAAAAGCATTTATTAATGGAGTTTTGCTTCCCGGGTTATTATAGTTTTTATTGGCAATTTTATAATACGCATATAATTTCAACAACAAGTCAGCCGGCAATGGCTTTTTGTAGTCATTTACCTGTTTAACTGCGTTTAAAAAATCGCTATATAATTTATCATTCTTCATCCCTATGAGGAGTGGTTGCAATGCAGGTTTTGGCACCAACAACTTTCTGGTTTAATTTTACAGTAATTGCACTGTCTAAGGGCAATAACAAATCTACCCTGGACCCAAATTTAATAAATCCCGAATCCTCACCCTGTTGTACATTTTCCCCTACTTCTGCATAATTTACTATCCGCCTTGCCATGGCGCCGGCAATTTGCCTGTATAAAATGTCCCCGAATCTGGGGGTATGGATTACAACAGTAGTCCGTTCGTTTTTTTCACTAGATTTTGGATGCCAGGCAACGAGATATTTTCCAGGATGATATTTGGAATATTTTATAACCCCACTCGCCGGATATCTCGTTACATGTACATTGGTTGGGGACATAAATATGGAGACCTGAATGCGTTTATCCTTAAAATATTCTTCCTCTTCCACTTCTTCTATAACAACTACTTTTCCATCAACAGGGGCCAGAAGATCATTAAAATTCTTATTAACAACTCTCTTTGGATTTCTAAAAAACTGAAGAATAAGAATTAATATGACTAAAGCCAAAATTTGTATAGTCATCTTTAACCATGGTTCTGCTATATAAAATTGAGCCAATACAACAATAATAGCCATGCTAAAGAATGTTGTTAGAATAATTTTCTGGCCTTCTCTATGAAACATATGAAAACAACATTAAAGTTAAATAAGCAAATGGAGCTGCAAATATTAGACTATCTAAGCGATCTAACATACCCCCATGCCCCGGCAAAATGGCTCCACTATCTTTAACGCCAGCCTGCCTTTTTAGTTTAGATTCAATAAGGTCTCCCAAACTCCCTGTTAATACAATAACCCCAGCCAGGATAACCCATTGTACAGGGTTTACAATATCTTCATATTTTGCCATAATATAAGCGGCTCCCAATGTAAAAAACAACCCACCGATGGTACCTTCAATGGTCTTTTTAGGGGAAACTGCCGGATATAGTTTTGTGCGCCCCAGTGTTTTTCCCACTAAATAGGCAAAGGAATCATTAACCCAAATTAATATAAAAATTCCCATAATTAGATATTTTGCAAACTCATTATCTTTATATGGGATCATAGTTAAAAAAATGCATCCACCTCCAACATAGAATAGACCTGCAACAAACTTTTCATAATTATAATAGATTTTTTTCTTTTTTGAAAAAAGGTAGTAAATCAAACTGAAGTTAACAATGATAGTCAGAAACATGAGCATATTGATCAATATTTTATCATGTATAAGATAAATATAGGCCCACCATAGACCCAGATAGGCTATAAAAACATAGTAACCCCTTAGTGCAACCAGTCTTTTATATTCATATAAACAGGCCAGGCCGAAAACCATAAAAAGGAAGTCAAATGCATCCGAACTAAGAAAAACAGCAGAAAGAAGCAGAATTACATAAACAGCTCCGGTTAATAAGCGCCTTAGAAGTTCTTTCATGCTAAAGGTCCTCCATAAGTAATAAGTACAAATGTTTTGTGCTGCTACCGTAGGTTAGAAAATCATTGGCATTTTCTTCAGTACCCTGAAAATGTTTAATTGTAGTAATATTGGCAGGAATACCTTGTTTATATTTTTTTTTGATAGTTTTTAAACCCTCTCCTATTGTGTCAACCAATTGACTAGTGGTTGCAAAAACAATAACATTATCCGGCACCTCAGAAAGCTTCTTTTCTTTAAGTTGATTAGAACAAACCAGAATAGATCCGTTTTGGGCAACTAAATGTTCACAAGTAGTAAAGAAGATATCGCTGTCTTTTGCTTTCTCGGTAAAATTTAAATTGGATTTAGAAAATTTTTCCTCCAACCTGGGATTCATTACAAAAAAGGGAAGTTCCTCCCAATGATTTTCCTCAATTATATTTTTTAAAGCTTCTGAAACTTCATCAAACGAATCGCAATAAATGAATTTACCACCATTCTTTTTAAAATGAATTGTAAATTTTTCATCAACGGGAATATTCAGGTCAGGCATATGCATGCCCCTAGTTTCCGCAGTTTCTTTGGAAACTTTCTTTTTACCACCACCAAATAGCTTGTCAAATAGACCCATCGATATATTTAGGCTTCAAATAATGCTCGATTGCTTAAAAAAACAACGTTTAGAATTACTATTTATTTTCTTCAGTAGATTCTTCAGGTGTAAGCTTATCAGCACCA
The DNA here is from genome assembly GCA_024642325.1 of Eudoraea sp. Lineage (GTDB taxonomy): Bacteria > Bacteroidota > Bacteroidia > Flavobacteriales > Flavobacteriaceae > Eudoraea. The sequence goes on from JAHEBI010000087.1 coordinate 2,449, forward strand.
ACTATTTCCTGACCTTTTTTATCAAACACTTTTTCAAAAGGTCGATCGCCGAAAATTTTAGTTAAATCCTCTTTAAAGATAACTTCTTTTTCCAATAAGCGTTCAGCTAATTCTGTAAGTTTATCTTTATTTTTTTTCAGCACTTCAATAGCCCTTTTATATTGCTCTTCAATTAATTTTGAAATTTCCTGATCAATTACCCGGGCAGTTTCTTCACTATACGGTTTGGTAAAACCGTATTCATTTTGACCAGAAGAGTCGTAGTATGTAAGATTCCCTATTTCTTCATTAAGGCCATAAATGGTTACCATTGCCCGCGCCTGTTTGGTTACTTTTTCCAAATCGCTTAGCGCACCGGTAGAAATTCTGTTGAATATTACTCTTTCTGCGGCCCTGCCACCTAAAGTAGCACACATTTCATCTTTCATTTGTTCCGGCCGAACAATAAGGCGCTCTTCGGGCAAATACCATGCTGAACCCAGAGATTGTCCTCTTGGTACGATGGTAACTTTAACCAATGGTGCAGCGTGTTCCAGCATCCAGCTTACAGTTGCATGGCCAGCCTCGTGATAGGCAATAGTCCTTTTTTCCTCCAGCGTAATAATTTTATTCTTTTTTTCAAGTCCACCAACTATTCTGTCCACTGCATCCAGGAAGTCCTGCTTTCCAACTGCCTTTTTTTCTTTACGTGCTGCAATAAGTGCAGCCTCATTGCAGACGTTCGCTATATCCGCTCCTGAAAAACCAGGTGTTTGCCTGGCCAGAAAATCAAGATCAAGTGTTTCAGAAGTTTTTATTGGCCTGAGGTGTACTTCAAATATTTCTTTTCTTTCCCTGATATCCGGAAGATCCACATAAATCTGTCTGTCAAATCTACCCGCACGCATTAAAGCTTTATCCAAAACATCAGCACGGTTGGTAGCAGCCAATACAATAACATTGGTATTTGTGCCAAAACCATCCATTTCTGTTAATAACTGGTTTAGGGTATTTTCTCGTTCGTCATTGGATCCTGTGAAATTGTTTTTACCCCTTGCTCTTCCTATGGCATCAATTTCATCGATAAAAATAATAGCAGGGGATTTGTCTTTTGCCTGCTTAAAGAGATCCCTGACCCTTGATGCACCTACACCAACAAACATTTCAACAAAATCTGATCCGGATAGTGAGAAAAAGGGAACTTTTGCCTCGCCCGCAACTGCTTTTGCCAGTAATGTTTTTCCAGTACCGGGAGGGCCTACTAATAAGGCTCCTTTAGGGATTTTACCTCCTAGGGAAGTAAACTTATCTGGGTACTTCAGGAATTCTACTATTTCTTCGACCTCTTCCTTGGCACCTTCTAAACCGGCAACATCTTTAAAAGAAGTTCTGGTATCTGTTTTTTCATCAAATAATTTAGCTTTGGATTTTCCAATATTAAAGATCTGACCCCCAGCACCTCCTCCGGCACCACCGGACATTCTTCGCATCAGATAAATCCATATACCAATAATCAGGACAAATGGGAGTATAGACAACAAGAGCTCCATAAAAACATTGGACTCCTTATCAAATTCTACTATGGTGTCTAAATTATTCTCCTTTTTTATTTCTGTAATCTCATTTTGAAATATCTGTAAATCACCATAATCCAAAACATATTGGGGAATAGAGCCTGTTGAAGGAAACAATGGTTTCTCGGCCACGTCCTTATGGACATCTTTTGCGAGCGCCTCATCGGATAAGAAAACCTTAGCCTGATTGGTATTTGTGATAATCAAAATCTTTGTAATGTCTCCATTTCTAAGATATTCCTGAAGCTCAGAAGTAGTGGTTTTCTTGGTAGAAGCAAGATTGTCACTACCAAAAAATTGGAAAGCAATTAAGAATATTGCAATTAAACCATATATCCACCAGGAACTGAATCTAGGTTTCTTTTGCGGGGTATTATTATCTTTTGCCATTGTCTTTTTTTACTGATTAAAGCTGCTTTCTACCATAGTGACCTTTGCGTCTCCCCAAAGTCCCTCAACATCATAAAATTCTCGTATATGTTTTTGAAATACATGAACAACAATATTAACATAGTCCAACAATACCCATTCCGCATTTTCAGAACCTTCTATATGCCATGGTTTGTCTTTTGATGCCTTACTTACTGTTTTTTGGATTGAATTTACTATCGCATTTACATGCGTATTGGAAGTGCCATTACAAATTATGAAGTAGTCACAAACAGTATTCTCTATTTCCCTCAGGTCAAGTACATTTATTTCGAGTCCTTTAACTTCTTCTATTCCATCTAAGATTAAGGTAATTAACTCATCTGCGCTAGCTTTCCTTTTCTGCATTCAAAAATTTTAATTTGTGCAAAGTTATTGTTTTTTTGTTTTCTTAGCTATTGTTTTTAACATAACATTGTAGATCAAAAACGAAGTAGCCTATATGCGAATGATCAAACTTGATGCCACGGATTCTACAAATGCCTACCTGAAAAATTTAATGCTTTCAGAGAAGCCGGAGGATTTTACAATAGTTGTTGCGAATGAGCAGTTAAACGGTAGGGGACAAATGGGGACGCAATGGGAATCTGAAGCAGGTAAAAACCTAACTTTTAGTGTTTTAAAGTATTTTGATAACTTCCGGATTCAGGACCAGTTTTTGTTAAACATAATCACTTCATTAGCTGTTTATAATACTCTTAAAAAATTATTTGTTCCAAATTTGTCTATAAAATGGCCTAACGACATTCTGTCAGGTAATTTTAAGATATGCGGTATTCTTGTTGAAAATAACCTAAAAAATGATAAAATTCAGTCTTCTGTAATTGGTATTGGATTGAATGTTAATCAATTAGAATTTGGAAATTTAAAAACAGCATCTTCCCTGAAAAAAATTAAAGGCAGGAGTTTTAACCTTGATGAAGTACTCTCATCATTAGTATTAAATCTTAAAACCTTTTTTGAGGAAATTGAATTTAAAAAAGCAAATGAGCTTCGCGAGCATTACGAAACTCTGTTATTCAGGAAAGACAAGCCATCCACTTTTAAAGACAGCGATTCTAATTTGATTACCGGATATATTCGAGGAATCTCAACAGAAGGCAAATTAGTAGTGGAATTGGAAGATTTCGTCTTAAAGCAATTTAAATTCAAGGAATTAGAGCTGCTGTACTAAAATTAATTTAAAAATCTATCTTTTAAAACACACGAAGGGGTGCTTAAATTTCGCTTAAATTATCTGATAGTGCGTTCATAAAATTGGTAATGGGTGTTTTTATCATCATAGCCATCATAGCGTTAAACTCTCCTTCAAAACTCAACATTACATCCGTTTCTTCATCGTTTTTAGAATCAATATCCACAGTAAGTGTAAATGGTAATTTATCACTGGCCGCTGCCAACACCAATTTATTAAAAGGTTGCTGACTTTTTCGTTTGAGTACGATTTGTGGCATTCCTTTAAGCGCAAATAAGAAAGTGTCGTTGTCTAAAACTTCAAATTTATCAATACTATCGGGCATCAACTGTTCAAAATTTTTAAGATCAATGACAAATTCATAAACATCCTTTATGTTTTTTGATACGGTTTTCTTTTCGGTTCCTATTTCCATAGTTCTATGATTTCCATTTAGAAGGATTGTTTCTCCATTCAATTAACGTTTTTAATTGGTCCTCCTTTATATATTTGCGGGCAGAGGCCTGCTCTATAAGATAATCATAAGTGCTAAGTGTATGAAGTTCAATACCCCGGTCTTTAAAATTTTCTTCAGCTATACTAAAACCGTAAGTAAAGATGGCAAGCATGCCTTTCACTACGGCCCCATTAAGTTTTAAAGCTTCTACCGCATTTAAGCTGCTTTTTCCTGTGCTTATAAGGTCTTCAATAACAACAACAGTCTGGTTATTGGATAACTGTCCTTCAATTTGATTTTGTCTCCCGTGCGATTTGGCTTCAGGCCTGACATAAATAAAAGGTAATCCCAGATAATCGGCAACAAGCATCCCAATACCAATTGCCCCGGTAGCCACACCCGCAATTATATCTGGCTTTCCATATAAGGCCACAAGTTGTGCAGCAATTTGTTCTCGTATATAATTTCTGATATCAGGATAAGAGAGGATTATCCTGTTGTCACAATAAATTGGAGATTTCCATCCAGAGGCCCAAGAAAAAGGATTTTCTGGTTTCAACTTTATTGCATTAATTTGCAGAAGGAGTTCGGCCGTTTTTGCGGCAGTGTTCTTGTCTAAAACCATTTCACAAATGTATAAAGTTTTTGTTAAAGATTCCCCTTTGATTTTAACAAACAAACTCTCAGATACCGTGAATGGGGAATACTTTTTGTTAAATGGCGTCGCTATTAATTCCGCAATAGATGCATTGTCTAAAAAAAAGATAGACCGGGCGTTTATCTATCATCCTAACCACGAAGAAATATTAAAAAAGTTTACCAAAAAAATCCCGTTGGAAATTGCCGGAGGTGGCGTGGTGACAAACAAAAAAGGAAAAGTTCTTTTCATATATAGAAATAATAAATGGGACCTGCCCAAAGGTAAACTGGAAAAAGGGGAGTCTATTGAAGAATGTGCACTTAGGGAAGTTGAGGAAGAAACAGGCGTAAAAGGGTTGAAGATTGAAAACTTTCTCCGGACTACTTACCATATTTTTAAAAAAAACGGTAATTATAGACTCAAGGAAGTTCATTGGTATGCTATGAAAACCACGTACAAGGGAGAATTAACAGGCCAAAAAAATGAAGGTATTGAAAAAGTAAAGTGGAAGGGCCCACAGCAAATCCATAAAGCCCTGGAAAATTCCTATACCAATATCAGATCACTTTTTGCAGATTAGCTGCTTTTTACTTTGTAACCGTATCCTTGGGAATGCGATATACAGGATATTGCAAATGGGAAGTTTCATAATATTTTGAGTGTTCATAAATCCATTGCAATTGATCATAAGAATTTTGACTAAAGGCTTGGTCCATCTCTTTTTTAAATTCAAAACTCTCCCGAAGGCGAACATTGTTTTCTAATATTTCAATGGCAAGATCCTCGAATACATAAGGAGAGAATCCTTCTTTTTGCTGTAAAATAGGATCAAAAAAATTCCAATTGAAAAAAGAATCTACAGCTGCGGGTTCGAGCGTTTCCAAAATATATCTGATTCCCTCCTGATCTGTTGGAATTATATAATCACCGGCATTTATTGTTAAGAGTTGGCTAGATGACGATACCTCCGTGTCGTAATGTGGATAATGTCCTTCATAGGCATTATCTCTCGTTTTATAATCTTTTATTTTATAGACTTCTGCTATTCGAGAGGTGTCTTCTTTTACCATTGAATATAAAATCCCGTTTAAATCCATAAGATTTATAACCTCCTTCCACGCCTTACGGACAATATATGCCTCAGGAATTTTCACTGAATCCTCAGGGATAAAATAATTTAGATAGGTGATTTCTTTGTCAAATGGCCTGTTGCGGTCATATTTTAGTCTTGGCAGGCCCGTAATCTGACTTTCAATAGTGTCTGCTTCATAACCTTTGAAATTCAATGTAGTTGTGCGAGTGGAATCAATTTTCCAGGCTAATGG
>JAHEBI010000088.1 GCA_024642325.1 Eudoraea sp.
ATTTCATCAGGCATGCAGAAAAGATTAGAAGTAATACGGAAGACATAGATCCTGAACTAACCCAAAAAGGGCTTGGCAGAGCCATGCACTGGGCAGAAATTTTGAATGATATCAGTCTGGACGCCATTTATAGCACGGATTTCGAACGAACTACCATGACGGCCGCACCAACATCCGTTAAGAAGGATATCACAGTACAATATTACGACCCATCTGATATTGATATTGAGCAATTTAAAATGGACAATTTGGGTAAAAATGTTCTTGTAGTCGGACACAGTAATTCAACACCGGACTTTGTAAATAAAATGCTCGGAGAAGAGAAATACGAGGCCATGGACGATTATGACAATGGCAGTCTTTTTATTGTGCAGGTAACGGGTAAAAACGTAACTGCCAATCGTTTACATTTCAATTGTAACTGCCCGGATTAACTACAACTTCTTCGAGACGAATAGTTGAAAGTGGTTCTAATTTTTGAGATTTAAAAAGCGCTTCAAGCTCATACACTGATATATCGGCATCCGCCTTATAATTTTTATAATCCACAAACCGTATTCCATTAATTATCCTTTCATTAAACGCTTCCCGAAATCTGCTTCCCCCTCCGTCCACGCGAAATTCATAGGCTAAATAATCTGGCTTAAAGGTTTCTTTGTCAATCCAGTATATGTAAATGTCTTCAAAATCTTTACCTCCATCCTTTTGGTCAAAAGTAACTTCCACCTTATAGTATTGCCTATCCCCTATTTGAGTTTCACCCAGGAGTTTTTTATTGACTGCAGGGTCGTTTAATCCGTAAGGAAGATATGCGAAATAATGAACAGAGTTTATCGAATTTGAGTATTTTGTTGCCATGGAGTCGCTGACAATAACAGGATTCCCATCAACATAACGTTTAAAACCATCGTGTTTAAGAACGTCCAAAACAACTGTAGAGTCTTTTTGAGTAGTTCTTTTCAGGATCTTCTTTCCTTTATCGTATTCCAGTTCATACCTAACACCGCGCAAGAGGAAAGATATATTGCTGGTCCTGTAAAGGTCACCGCCAGAGACTTCAATCGACTTATCTACAATATCTTTTACGGCAATTTTATCCGAATTGCTATTCCTGCAACCTAATGTCACCAGGAAGATAATGATGAGGGTAGCTCGATACATATAAAAGTTTATACAGTAATCGCAAAAGTCTTCATTTCTTTACACTTATCACAAAATAAATTCAATTTCCATCATATTGAACTCTTGTAATTGTTCTTACTTTTGTTACTTATGCAGAAAACCATAAATATAAAAAACAAAAAGGCCAGGTTTGAATACGAATTCCTGGATACCTATATTTCAGGGATTGTACTTTCAGGATCCGAAATAAAATCCATAAGGCTGGGCAAAGCTTCCATCACTGAAAGTTTTTGTGAATTCAATGAGCGAGGGGAGTTATTTGTCATAAATATGCAAATAGATGAATATTCACATGCGACTCATTTTAATCACAGACCAAAAGCGGCTCGCAAACTGCTGTTAAAAAAGCAAGAATTAAAGAAACTGGAGAAAGAAGTAAAAAGCACAGGGCTTACTATTATCCCCTTAAACCTTTTTGTAAATGATAAAGGATTGGCTAAACTTAAAATTGTACTCGCCAAAGGCAAGAAGTTATATGACAAGCGGGAAAGTATCAAGGATAGGGATAACAAAAGAAATCTCGACCGTCTAAAAAAGAGTTTTAATAACTAATTGCAGTACTTAATTCTTTTAAATTGAATAAATCAATTTTTATCCTCCAATAACGGAACGAACCGAAAGGATCCAAATTCCTGCCTTTCAAATTCCTTATCTGATTTTCTGATTATTCTGGTCATGATTTGATCATCCAAACCCACCGGGATAACCAGTTTACCTCCAATTTTTAATTGAGATAGCAGTGCTTTGGGAATTTCTGGAGCTCCGGCAGTTACAATAATCCCATCAAAAGGGGCCTCCTCAGGAAGTCCTTTATACCCATCGCCAAAATTGAATTTTTTTGGTCTGTAACCCATTTTCTTAAAGAATATGGAGGTTTTTTTAAATAATTCCAATTGTCTTTCAATGGTAAATACCCTGGCTTTTAGCTTTAATAGAACAGCGGTCTGGTAACCGCTTCCCGTGCCAATCTCCAATATTTTATCCCCTGGCTTTACTTCCAATAATTCCGTTTGGAATGCCACGGTATATGGTTGTGAAATAGTTTGTTCTGCTCCAATGGGAAAGGCCTTATCCTGATATGCATGATCTTCAAAACCACTATCCATAAACAAATGTCTGGGAACAGCTCGTATAGCTTCCAATACATTCTTATTGTTAATATTCTTAGCAGCAATTATGTCTACCAGATTATTCCGCATTCCCTTATGTTTGAAAGTATCTTTCAATAGTTTGGTTTTGTGTTGCTAAAATTAGAAAATCAAATTGGAAATAGGTGTGTTTTCGAAGTGATACATTAGCAAATTATAGAATTAATCTCCTTATTTTTGAAAAAACTTAAACTTATGCTCAAAGTTGGCGTATTAGGCGCAGGACATTTAGGCAAAATTCATTTGCGTCTTCTCAATGAATCCCCTGAATATAATTTAATTGGTTTTTATGACCCGGATGCCGTAAACGGTAAAGAGGTTGAGTCAGAATTTGGATACACCTATTTTGAAAATATGGATTCCCTGATGGATAAGGTAGATGTTGTTGATATTGTAACGCCTACTTTATCGCATTACGAGTGTGCCAAAAAGGCTATGGAGAAGGGAAAGCATGTTTTCATTGAAAAACCCATTACCAATACTTTGGAAGAAGCGGAGGAGCTTTTGATAATTGAAAATGCAAATCGGGTGAAAGGACAGGTGGGGCATGTTGAACGTTTTAACCCGGCTTTTACTGCGGTCAAAAACAACATTCTGAATCCTATGTTTATTGAAACCCACCGGCTAGCAGAATTTAATCCAAGGGGGACTGATGTGCCCGTAGTATTGGATTTAATGATCCATGATATAGATGTTATACTAAGTGTGGTAAACTCAAAAGTAAAAAGAATTAATGCGAGTGGTGTATCCGTAATTAGTAACTCGCCCGATATTGCCAATGCCAGGATTGAATTTGAAAATGGATGTGTGGCTAATTTAACAGCAAGCAGAATCTCGCTAAAAAACATGAGGAAATCACGTTTCTTTCAACGAGATGCCTATATTTCCGTTGATTTCCTGGAAAAACAGGTTGAAGTTGTAAAAATGAAAGATGCTCCTGAAAAACCAGGGGAATTTGATATGGTGCTTCAGAATGCGGAAGGAGATAAAAAACAGATCTATTTTGAAAACCCTGAAATTCTGAAAAATAATGCGATTCAAGACGAACTGGAATCTTTTGCAGAGTCCATAAAGAAAAACAGCGCTCCAATGGTAACATTAAAACAGGGGGCGCAGGCATTGGATGTAGCCCTTCAGGTAATTGCGTCTTTCAAAAACTAGTGAAATAAGAGTAACAAGTACTTTGAGTATGGCTTACTTATTAATCAGAATAAAATGATATCAACAATTGCAGTAATAGGGGCAGGCACCATGGGTAATGGGATCGCACATGTTTTTGCCCAAAACGGTTATAAAGTACATTTGGTGGACGTCTCCCGGAAAGCACTTGATAATGGGGTCGCCACAATTTCCAAAAATCTGGACCGGATGCTGTCAAAGGATACCATAACCCAAAATGACAAGACACAAACATTGGAGAATATCTCTTCATATACTTCCCTTGAGGAAGGTGTAATTAAAGCAGGCCTCGTTATTGAAGCTGCTACAGAAAATGTGGAACTTAAACTGGCAATTTTTAAAGAACTCGATATCCATTGCAACAAAGATGCAATTCTGGCAACAAATACTTCTTCCATTTCTATTACACAAATTGCCGCAGTAACCCAAAGACCGGAAAAGGTAATTGGAATGCACTTTATGAATCCCGTCCCCATAATGAAATTAGTGGAGATCATTAGAGGCTACAACACTAGTGATGATACGACTAAAATAGTAATGGAAATTTCAGAAAAATTAGGTAAAACAGCCACGGAAGTTAATGATTATCCCGGATTTGTATCAAACAGAATCCTCATGCCAATGATAAATGAAGCAATAGAAACACTTTATAACAATGTGGCCGGTGTTTCAGAAATTGACACAGTAATGAAGTTAGGAATGGCGCATCCCATGGGCCCCTTACAGCTAGCTGACTTTATTGGACTTGATGTATGCCTTTCAATTCTGAATGTCATGTACAATGGGTTTAAAAATCCTAAATATGCTCCATGCCCACTTCTTGTTAACATGGTAACAGCCGGTAAGACAGGGGTTAAATCGGGAGAAGGATTTTATGATTATTCCGAAACGCGCAAGGCTGAAAAAGTAGCAGCTCAATTTTCCCTTTAATCTTATGGCAATTATTAAACCATTTAATGCCATCAGGCCAGCTAAAGACAAAGTATCACTTGTTGCTTCGCGTTCTTACGAAGAGTATTCAAAAAAAGAACTGGACTGCGTCTTAAATTATAACCCCTTTTCCTTCTTACATATTCTTAATCCGGGTTACAGGTTTAATAAAAGAGTATCCGGAGCGGAACGTTTTAAACTGGTCCATAACCGATATCTGGAATTTTTGGAAGAGCAAATACTTCTAAAGGACAAGGAAGAAAGCTTCTATATTTATAAAATAGAAAAAGATAATTTTAATTGTTGTGGCATTATTTGCGCTACAAGTACGGAAGATTACAGGAATTCTGTTATTAAAAAACACGAAAATACCCTTGAACAAAGGGAAAAATTATTTGCAAATTACCTCCAATTGGTTCAGTTCAAAGCGGAACCGGTTTTAATGATTTATCCGGATACAAAGGAAATAACCAGCATAGTTCACAATGAGATCCTAAATGAACCGAAGTGTCATTTTACCACACCCGACAGGGTAACCCATAGCCTATGGCAAATTTCAGAGAAAAACACCTTAAAAGAATTACAGTATGAATTTGGAAAGGTAAACTCTTTATATATAGCAGATGGGCACCACAGAAGTGCATCTTCCAACCTATTATCCCTTATATCCAAAAATAACAACCCCAATCACAATGGTAAGGAGCCTTACAATTTTATTATGAGCTACCTCATCCCGGAATCAGAAATTAGAATTTTTGAATTTAACCGGATGGTTCGAGATCTCAACGGACTTACGCCCGAGCAGTTTTTGGTAAAACTCGATAGCGTGTTTAGAATTAAGAAATATGGCAATCAATTGTACCGCCCCGGGAAAAAACATCATTTCAGCATGTATCTTAATGGTTCCTTTTATTCCCTATATTTAAGAAAAAGTGTTTATAAATTTACCAATCCGCTGAGTAAGCTTGATACACAGATTTTATACAAGACCATTCTTGAACCTATCCTCCAAATAAAAGATTTAAGAAATGATAAACGAATTCAATATGGTTATGGCAAACGTAATGTCCTTAAAATGAAAGATGAAATTGATAAGGGTAATTTTGCCGTAGGTTTTGGTTTAGTCCCTTTGGATGTAGAAGAAATTAAAGCAATAGCAGATGCCGGATTGGTTATGCCTCCGAAAAGCACGTACATAGAACCAAAACTCAGAAGCGCACTCACTATTTATGAATTAGACTCTTCAGGAAGTTAAAGATTTAGTGACCAAACCGACCTATAAAATAGAAAAGATCGGAGTAAAGGTTAGAGTTATCATTTGTAGTTAATACTTGAATAATTTGAAATTAAAAACAGGTGTCCATAAAAAGCAATCTACTTAAAATTCTTAAAGATCTTCCCAAAGAAGTCACCCTCGTAGCCGTATCCAAAACGAAAACCCAAATGGAAATAATGGAGGCCTATAAAGCGGGGCAGCGCATTTTCGGGGAAAACAAAATTCAGGAAATGGCCGGAAAATGGAGTGCATTACCCAAAGATATTGAATGGCATATGATAGGGCATGTGCAAACCAATAAAGTCAAGTACATGAGTGAATTTGTTACTTTAATTCATGGTGTCGATAGTCTAAAACTCCTTAAGGAAATTAACAAACAAGGGATAAAGCACAATCGTACAATAAATTGTTTGTTACAGGTTCATATTGCCCAGGAACAAACAAAATTTGGACTGGACGAAAAAGAATTATTTGAAATATTGGAATCCCCCGAGTTTAGAACGTTAGGGAATGTACGTATAAAGGGGTTAATGGGCATGGCTTCATTTACGGATAATGAAGAACCAGATGCAAATATACTATCTATGGGTATGAGCGGAGATTATAAAATAGCTATAGAGGAAGGCAGTAACATGGTACGCATAGGAAGTAGTATCTTTGGTGGGAGAAATTACCCATAAAAGATTCAAAATTGGCTATTTATAGTTATAAATTTAGACATGTACGCTATACTTGACATAGAGACTACCGGAGGGAAATACAATGAAGAAGGGATTACCGAAATAGCCATCCATAAATTTGATGGACACAAGGTTGTCGATAAATTCGTTAGCCTTGTCAATCCTGAAAAAGAAATTCAACCCTTTGTGGTTAATCTTACCGGTATAAATAACAAAATGCTACGTACGGCTCCTAAATTTCACGAAGTGGCAAAGCGCATTGTTGAAATCACTAAAGATACAGTCCTTGTGGCTCACAATGCCCAATTTGATTATCGAATACTACGCACAGAATTTCGAAGATTGGGGTATGATTTTGAGAGGAAGACCCTGTGTACAGTAGATTTATCCAAAAAGTTGATCCCGGACGCAGAATCCCATAGCCTTGGTAAACTGGTACGCTCATTAGGAATACCTGTTAGTGACCGCCACAGGGCCAACGGTGATGCTCTGGCCACTTTAAAATTATTTAAGCTTCTACTTGCCAAAGACAGTGATAAATCTATAATTAAGACGATTGTCCGTGAAGAATCTCTTGGAGAACTCTCACAAAGACAGTTAGATATTGTGGAAAGTATGCCAACAGATGTTGGCGTTTATTATATGCATAACAAAGATGGCGAAATCATTTTTCTAGGCAAAAGTACCAATATTAAAAAACGTGTTAACCGCCATTTTTTAAAGAGTGGTGAATTTGAAAGGCAAATTCAAAAAGAAACCAAGAAAGTTACCTACGAAAAAACCGGTAATGAATTGATAGCATTGCTAAAGGAAAATGAGGAACTCATTAAGAATAAACCTAAATATAATATAACTGCCAGGGTTGTTAAATCATCTAATAAAAAACAACTTATTCAACTTAATGGGTACGATGTTTTAAAGAATAATTTAATTATTTTAGACAAGGGCAGAGAAATAGGTGAACGCAGTGCCATACTTATAAAGAATGGGGTTTTTAGTGGTTTAGGATTCTATAACCTAAATTATCAAATTAACAATATGAGTATATTGGAGTCCATCATTACCCCAATGAATAATTCTGCGTTAACCACAAAAATCATTGAATCATACCTTAAAGAAAAAAAGGTAATCGAGATTATTGAAATGAAAAATAACCAGTGAAAGAATTCGAACCAAAAAAAGGCTGGAAACTTAAGCTTCACGAAATAATTTATGGCACGCATACGCCGGCTGGTAAGTTATTTGATATAGTTTTGCTGATTGTAATTGTGTATAGTGTTATTATTGTGATGTTGGAAAGTATCCCAAGAATTGACACTAAATACCATTCATTTCTTAATATTTCAGAATGGGTGGTGACTATATTGTTTACGCTTGAGTACTTCCTTCGTATTATTTGTATAAAAAAGCCAACTAAGTATGTTTTTAGCTTTTTTGGTATCATTGATCTTCTTTCTACTATTCCTAAATATTTATCCTTTTTTATTGGTGGCTCACAGTACATAACGGCTTTTAGGGCTCTTCGCTTATTACGTGTCTTTAGAATTCTTAAACTCGTACGCTTTGTTGGGGAATCCAATAATTTATTGAGGGCCTTAAGGGCCAGCAGAACCAAGATCTTTGTTTTT
>JAHEBI010000474.1 GCA_024642325.1 Eudoraea sp.
TTTATTGTTACATAGGAAAGCACCCGAAACGAGGCTGTTTTCCATGACCATTTAGTAGTGTTTTATTCACCTTAAATCTAAGATTATGAAAACAATTATAGTACCCGTTGACTTCTCAGAGCAATCTGAAAATGCGTTAAAAGTTGCAGCTTCCGTGGCTAAAAAACACGGTGCTGAGATTATTGCACTGCATATGCTCGAATTAAATGAAGCCATGATTTCATCTTCTGAAGGATTTCATCCTGAACAAACCGTATTTCTCATTAAAATGGCAGAAAAACGTATTTCAGAGTTTATTGACAAACCTTATTTGAAGGATGTAAAAAAGGTAATTCCTATAATTAAGCATTTTAAAGTATTTAGCGAGGTAAATGACGTCGCGGAAAAACATGGCGCCGATTTGATTATTATGGGCTCCCATGGAAGTGATGGGCTTAAAGAAATATTTGTAGGGTCCAATGCCGAAAAGGTAGTCAGAAATTCAAATATACCGGTGCTTGTAATAAAAGATGAGTTGGATGATTTCAAGGCTGAAAATTTTGTGTTTGCCTGTGCATTTAAAGATGAAAGCCTTATCGCATTTGCAAAAGCCAAGGAATTTGCGGATAAATTATTGGCTAAAATGCATTTGGTTTATATAAATACCCCTGGTGACAACTTCTTAAGTACTCAGGATGCCTATGATAAAGTGACCAAATTTTTACATAAAGCTGGTGTGGGCATGGAAGTGAATATCTATAATGATTACAGCGTAGAGAAGGGGGTTTTGAATTTTAGTGAAAGTATCAATGCAGATGTCATTGGTATTCCAACTCATGGAAGAAAAGGGCTATCACATTTCTTTATGGGAAGCATCGGAGAGGATGTTGCCAACCATTCCAAAATTCCGGTAATGACATTTAAAATATAGTTACAGGTTAAATAATTAATTGAGAGGATAAGGGGGAATCATTTTTGATTTCCCCTTATTTATTGGCAATTACCATACACAAAGGAAACTAACCCTTTTAGACTTAATGTTTGTTCCGGGCGGGCTTTAATGAATGGTATGCTTTCTTATCTGTCCAGGCAAATGTAAGCTACCGTTTATAAATTCCTGAAAAGCATTTATACATTAAAATGGCGTCAGTTACGTTGCCTAAGATATTTTTTTTGGCTATCTTAATTACCTTAATTATCTGTACAACCTTTTAATTTCTAACCAATTATGAAAACCCGTTTTTTGTATTTCTCGCTTGTACTTAATTTGTTTATGGCCACCACGGTAGTAGCACAAACAATGTCCAGGGAACAAATGATTAGTTTCACTTCTGCCTGGAACGGGGAACGGTTTGAAGACGGGCGCCCAAAAATTCCGGATAGTTATCTGGAACGAGCAAAGAACATCTCTATTGAAGAAGCCTGGGGAGCCATGAGGGGTCATGGTTATTACAATCAGTTTGAAGGAAACTGGATGATGATACATGAGGATATGCCTATGAGCGGGCGGGCATTAACAGCTCAATATATGCCAAACAGGCCGGATATTAATGATGTAATAGTGGCACAGGGTACTGTTGACGGAAGAATTGGAGCATCAAACTCGTGGCCTATTGATGCCTTACAGCAGGGAGATATTTATGTAGCCGATGGATTTGGAAAAATAGTTGATGGCACGCTTATAGGAGATAATTTGGGAAATGCCATTTATGCTAATTCAGGTAATGGGGTAGTATTTGATGGTTCCTTGAGAGACCTTGAAGGTTTGGAACGAATTGAAGGATTTAATGCTTTTGTAAGGGGCTGGGATCCTTCATATATAAAGGACATGATGCTTACCGGATTAAATACTCCAATTAGAATTGGAAGGGCAACGGTGATGCCGGGGGATTTAGTCCTGGCCAAGAGGGAGGGTATTATTTTTATTCCTGCCCACCTTGTGGAACAGGTCATTACACAAGCAGAATTTGTGGCGCTAAAAGATGAATTTGGTCACCTGAGATTGCAGCAAGCCAAATATACCCCTGGTGAAATCGACACAAAATGGACGGAAGCCATCAAAGCAGATTTTTTGAATTGGATAGAACAAAATCAGGATAAACTTCCCATGAGTAAGGAAGAGCTGGATAATTACCTGAAAACCAGGACATGGTAATCCTTCTAAATATCTGTTTAAATAACCCATCAATACCCATCAAAAATGTATACTTCTAAATCACAAATTCCCGGGG
>JAHEBI010000475.1 GCA_024642325.1 Eudoraea sp.
AGCGCGGGTTAGCGCAACATAAAAAAGCCTGCGTTCCTCTTCTAATTCACTTCGGGTGTTCATACTCATTGCTGAAGGAAAAAGATCCTCTTCCATCCCAACAATGTAAACAAAAGGGAATTCCAATCCCTTTGCCAGGTGAATGGTCATTAAAGCCACCCGGTCATCATCCCCGGTATCTTTGTCCAAATCCGTAGCCAGCGCTACATCTTCAAGGAACTCGGCAAGATCTCCTTTTGCATCTGCCAATTCCTTTTGCCCCTCTACAAAATCTTTGATCCCATTTAATAATTCTTCAATATTCTCCATTCGGGCAATACCCTCCGGAGTTCCATCCTTCTTAAACTCCAAAAGGATACCCGTTTTTTTAGCTACGTGCTCTGACAAGGTAAAAGCATCCGCGCTCTGATTCATAATCTGAAAACTCTTTATCATATTAATAAAATCTTCGAGTTTCCTTTTAGTGCCTGTATTTATCTTTAAATCTATTTTATCTAAATTCTGCATTACTTCAAATATAGATCTTGAGTAATGGTTTGCAGCAACGACTAGTCTATCAACCGTGGTTTGCCCAATGCCACGAGCGGGAAAGTTAATAACTCTTTTTAAAGCTTCTTCATCTTTTGGGTTGATTACCAGCCTCAGATAAGATATTAAATCCTTGATTTCCTTTCGCTGGTAAAAAGAAAGGCCTCCATAAATCCTATATGGAATATCTCTTTTCCTTAAGGCATCCTCAATGGCACGTGATTGCGAATTTGTTCGGTACAGAACAGCAAAATCACCATTTGTACGCTGGCTTTGCATTTTGTTTTCAAAAATAGACCCTGCCACATATCTTCCTTCCTCCGCATCCGTGGTGCTTCTGTGAAGTTTTATTTTAGTCCCCTCCTCATTTGCCGTCCAAACTACCTTTTCCAGTTGGTTCTTATTGTTGGCAATAATTGAATTTGCTGCATTAACAATATTTTTGCTAGATCGGTAATTTTGTTCTAACCTATACACCGCAACATCGTCATAATCTCTCTGAAAATTTAAGATATTTGTGATGTTTGCACCTCTGAATGAGTAAATACTCTGGGCGTCATCTCCCACAACACAAATATTTTGAAACCGGTCTGCAAGTGCCTTTACAATGAGATATTGTGAATGGTTCGTATCCTGATACTCATCAACCAGTATATATCGGAACCTTTCCTGATATTTCATTAAAACTTCCGGAAAACGACTTAACAGTTCATTTGTGCGTAATAGCAGATCATCAAAGTCCATTGCCCCTGCTTTAAAACAACGGTCTACGTAGTTTTGATAAATATCTCCCAATCTGGGCCGCTTTGCCATAGCGTCGGCCTCCATTAATTCGGGGTTCTGGAAATAGGCCTTAACTGTAATCAGGCTGTTTTTATAAGATGAGATGCGATTTTGAATTTGTTTGTATTTGTAAATATCCTTATCTAATCCCATTTCCCTTATTATTGATGAGATCAGGCGCTGTGAATCCTGAGTATCGTAAATGGTATAGTTACTAGGATAACCTAACTTATCACCATCAAAACGAAGCAGACGGGCAAAAACAGAGTGAAATGTTCCCATCCATAAGTTCTTGGCTTCAGAGCCTCCAACGATACTGGCAATTCGTTTTTTCATTTCTCTGGCTGCTTTATTGGTAAAAGTTAGTGCCAGAATATTAAAAGGATCAACTCCCTGCTCCATCAAGTGGGCAATTCTAAAAGTAAGTACCCTGGTTTTTCCCGAACCGGCACCTGCAATTACCATTAGGGGTCCTTCCTTGTGCAAAACAGGGCCTTTTTGAGCGTCATTTAATTCATCCAAAAAAGTATTCAAGATAGAGGCATTTTATGCAGTGAATTTAGCCATAATTAAACTCATGCAAAAGAGACCACCCAATAATTATGAAATTTAACTTCGTATTATAAACTATTTGAATATATTTAAAAATTCTAATCCTCTACATGCCAAAACTTATATTTCTTTCCCTATTATTTATTTTTCTGCTGGGATTAACACCTTTACATGCACAAACAAAAAAATCCGGTCCGGTAATTACAGGATATGGGGAAGTATGGAATATTGACAACCCCGGTTTTATTACCAATACCACAAAGGAATATAAAGTTGTTTTTGAGATTATGAACACATCTGAAAGCCCTGATCAACTAAATAAAAGTATTGAGACTGCAGCGC
>JAHEBI010000476.1 GCA_024642325.1 Eudoraea sp.
TTAAGGATATCAATAAGAGCAATCGTTATTTAGGCGGGAACGCCATTACCATCGAAAAAGTTTCCGAGCTCATAAAAGAATTCCCTAAGAATTGTTACACAATAGTAGATATAGGCTGTGGAGATGGAGAAACGCTAAGGGAGCTTGCTATATATTTAAGAAAATCATCCGTGGAGGTTGCGTTAATAGGGCTGGATCTTAGCAAAAATGCCATATCAATTGGACGGACATTATCGGTTGATTTTCCTGAGATTACATTTTTAAAACATGACATTTTGACGCTGGAACCACCGGATCTCAACTGCGACATCCTACTGTGCACACTCACTATGCATCATTTTAGCAATGAACAAATTCCATCATTCTTATCGCAATTCACGAAACTGGCCAATCTAGGGGTGGTTATCAATGACTTACATAGAAGTGTTCTTGCATATTATCTTTTTAAAATGTTTAGTGCTATTTTTATAAAAACAAAAATTGCGAAACACGATGGTCTCATCTCTATTAAAAGTGGATTCAAGAATAAGGACTTAATTTCTTTTTCAAAGGATTTACCCCATATAACTCATTCAATTAATTGGAAATGGGCCTTTAGATATGTATGGGTGATGCGAACTGCACGACTAAACCAGACAAATGAATAGTGTACGTATAGGAACTGTGGTGAAAGTATTGCCACCTTACTGCAGAGAAACCAAAGATATCTTGCCTTTTGTTGAGTTATGGCTTAGCGGACAGGAAGAAAGATTTAGAAGAAAAGTAGTAAAAGTATTTGAGGGTGCCGCTGTGGACAGACGCTACGGAATAATGGATATTGAAGAAGTCTTTACGGCAACCAACCTGGAAGCAAAAAACAATATTTATATAAGAGAAGTAAAAAAACTGGGAACATCTGTTCTTCAAAAAGCACTCCATGAGAGTGACTGGAGTCCGGATTCTCTTGATTATATTATTACAGTAAGTTGTACAGGTATTATGATACCTTCTCTTGATGCTTATATAATAAATGATCTTGGGTTAAGACAGGATATTATCAGATTACCCGTTACCGAAATGGGATGTGCTGCCGGCGTTTCAGGACTTATTTACGCCGCTAACTTTTTAAGGGCAAATCCCAATAAAAGAGCAGCTGTAATAGCTGTAGAAAGCCCTACGGCAACATTTCAACTCTCAGATTACTCAATGGCAAATATGGTTAGTGCTGCCATATTTGGAGACGGAGCCGCATGTGTGCTTCTTTCTTCTGAAGAAGATGCATTAGGTCCGGCTATAATTGCGGAAGAAATGTATCATTTTAGAAATGCCACACATTTGATGGGTTTTGATCTTACCAACACAGGTCTTAAAATGATTCTCGACCCATCTGTTCCAGAAACCATAGCGCAGCATTTTCCTGAAATTGTACATCCTTTTTTGGAAAAGAACGGAACTTCCATTGCTCAGGTTGATCATTTGATCTTTCACCCTGGAGGAAGGAAGATTGTCCAAACCGTGGAGGACTTGTTTGGGAAACTGGGTAAAAATATATACGATACCCGCGAAACATTGCGACTTTATGGCAATATGAGCAGTGCTACTGTGCTTTATGTTCTGGAGCGTTTTCTTGAAAAAAAGCTTGGTAAAGGTGAGCAGGGATTGATACTCAGTTTTGGGCCAGGGTTTTCAGCACAAAGAGTATTATTAGAATGGTAGGCACAAAAAACAATAATTTGGACAAAGTGAAAACAAATCAATGGGCGCTTATTCTTGGAGGAAGTAAAGGACTTGGTCTTGCAACGGCCAGAAAACTGGCAAGCATAGGATACCATATCCTTGTAGTCCATCGGGACCGTAATTTGGATATGCCAGACATAGAAAAGTCTTTTAAAGAAATTAGCTCCTCAGGGGGATTGTTTAAAAGCTTTAATAAGGATGCTATACAGCAGGCCAGCAGAGAAGAATTAATCGATGAAATTAATGACTTTTTACCTGCCGGGCAAAAGATTAAGGTGTTAGTACATAGTATTGCAAAAGGCAACCTGAAACCTATGTATGACCCCAATGAACAAGAACTAAGTAACCAGGATTTTCAAATCACAATAAACGCAATGGCCATAAGTTTATACGACTGGGCAAAAGCACTTTTGAAAGCAGGGCTTTTTGCAGACGATTCCCGTATCATTGCATTTACAAGTGAGGGTTCTGCAAAAGTTATATCTA
>JAHEBI010000477.1 GCA_024642325.1 Eudoraea sp.
ATAGCTGCCGCGGCTATGACCGGATTCCCCCCGAAGGTTGTTATATGGCCTAATTTAGGAGAATCACTCAAAGAATTCATCATTTCATGCGATGCCGTAAACGCTCCAATAGGTAAGCCGGAAGCCATGCCTTTGCCCATAACAAGTATGTCCGGTACACATTGGAAATGCTCAAATGCAAATAAATTCCCGGTACGTCCAAATCCGGGTTGAATCTCATCAAGAATCAGAAGTGCACCTACTTCTGCGCACCTATCCTTTACTTTTTTAAGATACCCTTCTTTTGGTAAAATGAATCCGGCACCTCCCTGAATAGTTTCGAGTATGACTGCAGCTGTATCCTTTGAGATTTTATGGAGATCTTCCTCGCAATTAAATTCCAAAAAAGATACATCGGGAATTAAGGGCCTGAATGGAGCTTTTCGTTCTTCATAATTCATAAGGCTCAGACTCCCTAAGGTATTACCGTGATAGGCATTTTTGGCAGCTATGAGTTTTGAGCGACCCGTAAAACGTCTCGCCAGTTTAATGGCCCCCTCTATGGCCTCAGTTCCTGAATTTACCAGGTAAGTTGTTTCCAGTTTATCGGGTAAAAGTGAAGCTAAATATTTAGTCAATTCCACTGCTGGCTGTTGTATGAACTCGCCATATACCATGACATGCATGTATTTTCTGGTTTGCTCAATTACCGCTTCAACCACTTTTGGATGGCAATGACCCAAACTGCAAACCGATACACCCGCAACAAAATCTAAATGTCCATTTCCCTGTTTGTCATAAATATAGCTGCCGTTGGCATGGGAGACTTCCATGGCAAGGGGGTGGGGAGTGGTTTGCGCCTGATATGTAAAAAAGTCATTTTTCATAGCCGTCTTAATTGCCTAGTACCCGGAAAATCCATGTTTCATCGGTATATTGTCCATCATACTGGGAATCTCTGGCCTTTATAGCTTCTTCTAATGTATCATATCGTTCCAGATAAACATAGGTATACTGGTTCAGTTGTCTAAAGAAAGATTTAGGTTGTAAGCCGTAGTCTTGTAAAATACTCATGAACCTATTAAAGTTCTGTTGGTTTTCAAATACATTGGCGACAAGATAATAGCCGGGAATCAGATCTGCTTCCCCCTGTATTTCTTCTAATGGCTGCCTGGATTCCGGACTCTTGATCTTTTGCACTGTCTTAACCGGGGGTACTGATTTATTTTGAGATTTCTCCTCTGGAACGGCAGAGGAATTCACAAAGTCCCTTGCTTTTTTCTCTGCCAGCGAAGTAGCCAAATCAATATCCGTATCAATAGGATGATCAACTCCTCTTATTTTCACTAATTTAATATTGTTGTCATCGTCATCAAAAATGTCCTCCTTTTTTCGAATCCGTTCATCACCACGCCATATAAACCCTTTAAGTTTTCTGCTACTTACGGGAAGATCCTTTTCCGGGAATATATCTCCATCCGGATTGGTAAAAAAGGTAATATCCTCAATATCATTTTCGGCCAATGTTAGTCTAATGGCACTGCAAATGGTCTTGTTAATTCCAATAAGTTCATTGTCGTCATTGTACATATAGTATATTACTTCGGTATTTTTAACCAGATCAACAATTTTCAGTGAATTATCAATAAACTTACCAAAGAGGTCTTTACCCTTTGCCTGGTTGTAGCCCTCCATACCAATACTGTCCAGTGAAATTATAAAAGCGTTGTTTATTACTTTCAATGAATCCAGTTTTTCCGTCTCCATATCCGAGATCAAATGGATGCTGTCGCCGGTCATTTGGTTTTCCAAATTCCAAAGAACAGGTTCTTTTATCAGTTGGGTGATCCCGGTTGCCTGGTTAAAGTGAATAGAATCACATTTACCGCTTAAATCAGTTTTATAGAATTTAGCATTTCTGAAAGCCCTCAATATTCGTTTTTCAGGTTTCCCTGTAAGCATAAGGGTATCTCCGTGCATATATAGCGAATCCTGTTCAACTAAACTTATGGAAACAGCCCTTTTTGTTGCAAATACAGAGTCCTTCGCCTTAAATACTTCGGCATAGTGAGCCCGAATTACGCCATTATTAATGGTATCCGTAACAACAATATTATTGGTGGCTGAAGCAAAT
This sequence comes from Eudoraea sp., assembly GCA_024642325.1. Taxonomy (GTDB): domain Bacteria; phylum Bacteroidota; class Bacteroidia; order Flavobacteriales; family Flavobacteriaceae; genus Eudoraea. Next base: position 2,114 of record JAHEBI010000477.1, read on the forward strand.
TCTCTTGTCTTGTCAAAGTAAACACTGTCCCCTTCAATGATTCGGTTATTGTAATTTATTTTTGTGTTTTTTATTCCATAACC
>JAHEBI010000478.1 GCA_024642325.1 Eudoraea sp.
TATAAAGATGGATTTAAAAAATAATTCAATATGTTCTAACATAATCTTCTCTTAAAAAGTAAATTAGTTTTCCTCTATTAGTGCTTTATTCCTGGAACGTTGTACCCAGATAATAATCCCTACAACTATTAATGCTGCCGGGGGTATAATCATAAATCCGTTATTTTCGTAACCCGTGGCATATAAACCGGTTTTGGTCACAGGATTACCCAGAACCTTAAATCCGAATAAAGTTCCTGATCCCAGTAACTCTCGAAAAAACCCTACAATAACCAGGATTATTCCATAACCTAAAGCATTTCCAATCCCGTCCAAAAAAGCACGCCATGGACCATTCCCTAATGCGAAGGCCTCAAACCTACCCATTATGATACAGTTCGTTATAATTAACCCAACAAAAACGGATAGTGTTTTACTCAGTTCATAAGCAAATGCTTTCAGGACCTGATCAACTATGATTACCAAGGCGGCAACAACAATTAACTGAACAATTATCCTGATTTTGGAAGGTATGATGTTACGCAATAGTGAAATAACCACATTTCCCACGCTTAAAACAAAAAGAACTGAAATAGCCATAACCACAGATGCCTGTAGTTCTGCGGTAATAGCAAGTGCAGAACAAATACCAAGTACCTGAATGGTAATTGGGTTATTATCCGCCAGCGGGTCTAATATGAGGTTAGTGTCTTTCTTTGAAAGTAGTGCCATTTTTATTTAACTCTAATAGTTTCTAAATAGTCCTTATATAAATTTACGCTTTCCCTAATCATAGCCGAAACACCATTTCCGGTAATGGTAGCTCCTGCCAGGGCATCTACCGCATTGTCATCTTTTCTGCTGTTCACAGGATCGTTATTGCCTTTAGCCACTGTAATTCCTTTGAACTGGCTATTGTTTAATATGGATTCCCCGGCAAAATCGTCCATAAAATAACGTTGTTTTATATTTGCCCCAAGTCCTGGTGTTTCTCCTTTATGATCAAAATAAACCCCCTGGACCACCATATTTTCATTCAGGGCTATAAAACCCCAAATAGCATCCCATAGTCCTTTTCCGTACATGGGTATGATATAATATTTCTCACCTTCTTTTTCACCGATAAAAAGTGGGAGTTCTGCGGTTTCCCCTTTTTTAATAACTGTAATTTGTTTTTTAAGATCTATAAGGTAAGCCTCATCATTCTCTGTGATTTGATCTCCACTTATTACAAGTTGTTCTGTGATATACTTTGAAAATTCGCCTTCAACTTTATCAGTTGGCACGAAATTTACACTACCTTCATCTTTGTTTTCATTTACACCCATAGCATAGAGAATATTCTGCTGCTTTTCAAATCTCTCATTCTCTTTAATTTTGTCACTCAATGCCGAGGCCACATATGCCAGGATTGATCCAACAACAATGACCATGATAGCTGCAAAGATTACGGTATAGCTATTTTTTTCCTTGTTAAATGCCATAATTATATTGTTTCTACCTTAAGTTCTTCAGCTTTCCCATCTGTGGTTTTTGGGAAAATCGTTGATTGCTTCAATCGTTTCATCCTTCTCCTGATATTACCCCTGACTACATAATGATCAATAGTGGGTGCAAAAACATTCATTAAAAGAATTGCAAGGAATACACCTTCGGGGTATGCCGGGTTAAATACACGTATCATTACCGAGATAAACCCGATCAGGAATCCGTAAATCCATTTACCCCTATTGGTTTGAGATCCTGTTACCGGGTCTGTTGCCATATATACAATACCAAATGCCAGACCACCTACAAGAAGATGTTTCCAAAAATCAAAACTCATCAATCCATAAAAGCTACTTCCCTGGGAAATCCAACCTGCATCTACTACCCCATTAAAGATAAGGCCCATAACCAGAGCACCGGCAACCGCGCTTACCATGATTCGCCAGCTTGCTATTTTACTGAAAATAAGGAAAAGACCGCCAAGTAGTATTAAAAAAGCCGAGGTCTCCCCTACTGAACCAGGAATAAAACCAAAAAACATATCTGATACTGAATAAGAAAACTCACTGGCATTGTTTTGAGCCAGGTAACCAAGAATAGTCTCTCCAGATATCGCGTCTGCAGTACCTGCCCTTTCAACAGCACCGTGAACCCACACTTTATCTCCGCTCATCCATGTAGGATATGCAAAAAACAAGAAAGCTCTTATGGTAAGAGCCGGATTCAGA
>JAHEBI010000089.1 GCA_024642325.1 Eudoraea sp.
AAAGTTTCATCTTTGTTCCCCGAATTGGCGGGGGACCAACCCTCCCAATTTTGATAGGCCACTTCTTCTGCTGAGAAATATGTACAGGGTTCAATTCCATTTTCTAACGCTGCAGTATAAACAATTGGTTTAAATGTTGACCCAACCTGCCTTCTGCTCTGGGAAATATGATCATATTTAAAAATTTTATAATCAATTCCACCTATCCAGGTCTTAACAGCGCCAGTACTTGGATCTATTGAGATAGAACCGGTATTTAAAAATTTCATATAATGCTTAATGCTGTCGATTGAACTTTTTTCCAGTTCTTTTTCTCCTTCCCATGAAGTGAGGGTCATTATTTTCTTTTGTTTTAGAATATCCAGGGCTTGCTGATCATTCAGCCCTTGTTGAATTAGATTTTTATAGGCCATTGATTTCTTAACTGTTTTAAGAATTAATTCCTCATTGGAGAGCCAGGGGGCTTCATTACCATAACTCTTTTCAAAATTTCTTTGAAGGATTTTCATATGAGTTTTCATAGCCTCTTCTGCCAAAACCTGCATATCATAATCGAGGGTAGTATATATTTTGAGCCCTGAAGTATAAATATTATAGGAATTTCCAATTGCATTTTGCTTTTTACACCATGCAAGTACATGTTTCCTTACTTCTTCTCTAAAATATGGGGCTAATCCCTGATTAGGATCATAATCTTTATAATTTATGATAAGTGGCAGTGCCTCCAGGCTGTCTTTTTCTCTTTTTTTAATAAAACCGTTTTCTTGCATAGCATTTAGTACAAGGTTTCTTCTTTGTATACTATTTGCAGGGAAAACTCTTGGATTATAAGTATAGGTAGCTTTAAGCATACCAATCAGGACAGCGGCTTCCTCAATGCTGAGTTCATGGGCACGTTTGTCAAAGAATTTTAAACTTGCACTTTCTATACCAAAAGTATTGTCGCCAAAAGATACTGTGTTTAAATAGTGTTGTAAAACTTCTTCTTTGCTATAAATTGCTTCCAGTCTCGAAGCAATAATCATTTCCTTAATTTTATCAATGGTTAAATAAAATGTTCCCGTTTTTGTTCTTGGATAGAGATTTTTGGCTAATTGCTGGCTAATGGTACTTCCCCCTCCTGATGCTTTATTTTGCATCAAAACTGTTTTTACTGCAACGCGGAACAAACTTTTGTAATCCACTCCTGAATGTTCATAAAAACGTTCATCTTCAATAGCTATAAGCGCATCTATTAAATAATTTGGGATGTTTTTATACAAAATAGGCTGTCTGTCATTCAAATAATATTTTCCAATAAGAATGCTATCTGCAGAAAATATTTCTGAAGCTCTTGGTTGCTGATATTCGACCAATGATTTCCTGTCAGGAAGTTCCCCCCATAAACCAAAATAAATACTTAGCACAAAGATTGTGGTTATGCCAATGAGCAGCACTGCAACTGTCAATAAATACCTAAATATTGGAGGTTTTATCCGTTTAAAAATCACTTTAATGGTTTTATTTACGCAAGATCACATAAATTAATTAAAATAATACATGCCTTAACAATTCATTAATGCCCTATTCTTTAATTTTGAAAAAAACATTAATAATGAGGGGTACTTTTTTATTGCTTTTAATGAGTACGCATTTGGTAATGGGGAATTCTAATTTCTGGTCAAAAACAGGTCACAGGGTTATTGGGGATGTAGCTCAGCAACATTTAAATGGTAAAACAAAACGGGCAATTACAAAACTACTGAAAGGGCAAAGTCTGGCCGCAGTCTCTAATTATGCTGATATAATAAAGTCGGACATAGCTTATAAAAATTTCTCCTCATGGCACTATGTAAATATACCTGCGGATAAAAAATATGCAGACATAGCGCCAAGCCCGGATGGTAATCTTGTAACGGGGATTCAAAAATGTATAGAAATACTAAAGCATAAAAATAGTTCCGAAGCCGATCGTGTTTTCTATTTAAAAATGCTCATTCATTTGATTGGTGACCTGCATCAGCCTCTGCATGTAGGCCGATTAGAGGATAAAGGCGGAAACGATATTCAGCTGCAGTGGTTTGGCAAAGGTAGTAACCTGCACAGGATTTGGGATGCCAACATAATTAATGATTATGGCCTGAGTTATACCGAACTTTCAAAAGAATTACCCCTTCTTAGCAAAGAACAAATGAGGGAAATAGAAAAGGGTACTATTCTTGAATGGGTGCAAGAATCCCAGGTCCTGGCAAATGAAGTGTACACCTCAGTTAATAAAGGAGAAAAATTGGGCTATTCTTATAGTTTTGAATATTGGAATACCGTAGAGGAACAATTGCAAAAAGGGGGGCTGCGATTAGCAAGAGTGTTAAATGATATCTTTGGTTGATCCATTTATATTAAGCTGCCCTGAATAGCAATTCACCTAATATTTAGGAGGTTAGGCGATATTTTACATCCATTTCTTCATTTTGTAAGTTATACTAATAAGGTTGTGTATGAGGAAATTAACATAGTCTACCAAAGTGTTAAAGATAGTACTCAACTCTATTATGAATGGTATAAAAAAATCGACTTCTGAAGGTCGATTTTTTTATGGGATCACCCTAAAGGTAAGGTTAATTCTTTCTCCTATTGGCTTATTTGTTTTGGGTATTTGATGATGCCAATAATGTTGGGTTTGGCCGCTCATTAGGAGCACGCTTCCATGCTCAAGAAGGATTTTATGTTTTAAATCCTTTAATTTTCTATGCCTGAGGTGGAAGTAACGGGACTGTCCAAGCGATACCGAAGCAATTACCGGATTCTCACCCAATTCCTTTTCATCATCTGAATGCCAGCCGTTACTATCCTTTCCATCTCTATAAAAATTTAAGAGGCAAGAAGTAAATCCAACAGGAGCAATTGCTGTTATTTTTTTTTCTATCTCTGATAATGTTTTATTAAACGGTAGAGGCTGCATAATAATACCTGAATAGGAGTAAGGTCTGTTATTTTTTCCGTATAAAGCGGTTAACCTGGGCTGCGGATATAGTTTTCCGTAAACTCTTATTTCATCCTGACGCCACGAAGCGGAAGATTTAAGCAGTTTGAAATAGGCACTGGCTTCCTCATTAACAAGAAAATTAGGGAAATAAGTGATATCGCTATCAGGGAGTTGTAATTTCAATTGTTTTAAAGGTCTTTATTGTTTTATTGAACCACCTTTTTCAACCTATTTCTGTATTCGGATGGATTTTGGCCCGTAAATGCCTTAAAAGATTTATTAAAGTGGGAAAAATTATTAAAACCACTTTCAAAGCATATATCCGTAATACTCATGGGTTGCTCGGCCAGTAATTTTGACGCGTGTACCAGGCGATATTCATTTACGAATTGTATAAAAGTTTTATTTGTAATTTTCTTAAAGTACCTGCAAAAAGACGGAACTGTCATTCCTGCTTTATCTGCAATTACTGAAAGAGTTACTTCTTCTTTGAAATTATTTCTAACATGATTAAATACAATATTTATTCGGTCGTTGTCCTCAATATCTGTTTTAAAAGAGAATCCTTCTGCATTTAATACTTTAAATTCAGAAGAATTTCCAAGATCGTTCAAAATAGACAAAATCGATAACAATTGTTCAAAATCTGATTGATTATCGAGGTTTTCAAGTTTTTCTCCAACAGTATTTTTGGTTTCGCCACTAAAAGCAACTCCACCCCTCGCCATTTCAAATAAAGTCTGGATTTGTTTCATCTCCGGAATATTAAAAAAAGCATTACCCAAAAAGTCCTCCTTCATTTGTATTACAAATTCACTTTTATTCCCTGTAAATTTATCTGTAAACCCGCAGTGAGGTAAGTTACTCCCAATTAGGATTAAATCACCATCAGTATAACAGGAAATGTGACTGCCGATCTGGCGTTTACCTGCTCCTCCGTTAACATAGACCAATTCAATTTCAGGATGATAGTGCCATAAATTGTCTTTGTTATTCTTTGAGGAATCAAATTTTTGATAGGTATATGAATGTCCAAAATTAGGGGCAATGGATTCAAAAGCCGGTTTGTACTGTTTCATTTTTTTGATGATTGATAGGATAAAATTACTTAACCCTGATTCAGTCTATGTTTACAAAATTACCCAATATATGTGGAATATTAACCCATATCTAGAAATAGAGCTAATATATAGTTAAAATAGAATATAAATATGAAAACCTGGTTGTAGTGGCTGACAACCTTTGATCGTAAGTTTGTCCTGTAAATTATTCATTAACTCTAAAACGAAATGTTATGAAAACAATTTTAAAATTTACCGCAGTGACTGCCTTAATGTTTACCACAGTAGTAGGCCTGGCAAAAGAACCTAAACTAAGCTTGATGACAACAGATCAGACAAAAAGCTTAATTGTAGAATTAGATTCACAACACAAAGAAACCTTTCTTAAGATAATTGATGAAAATCAGAATATCATATTTTCAGAGAAAATTTCAGAAACAGCTTATACCAAGAAGTTTGACCTGAATAAACTTGAGAGTGGTTTTTATTACTTCGAATTAGACAATTCTATAAAGTCTTTGGTCTATACGATAAGTGTTGAGAAAGGAGAGGTAAAAATTCTAAAGAAAAAGGAGACTACCAAACCGGTCTTCAGAAAAAAAGGATCTAAACTCTTCCTTAATTTGCTTAATCTGGATAGCAAAGATGTCCAAATCAAAGTTTTTGATAGTGATAATCGTTTGCTATACAGTGAAATCATCGAGAATGAAAGCATTGTAACTAAGGCTTTCAATTTTGAAACAGCCCATGAAGACCGCTATACCATAGTGGTGAAAGATGGTGAAAATACCTACTATGAAGACATCTTAGTTAATTAGTACGTTGTTTAGTTTAGTTTTAAAAGGGGCCATACGGCCCCTTTTTTACAGGTATTTTTTTAACTTTTCTCTTTTGTATTCGGGTAGTGCATTATTTTCTATAGCCAGTTTCAATGTTTTTTGGTCTTTTTCCCTGGCATAAAGCAATTGAAAGAATTGTCGCACAGTTAATAAATTATCTGAAGCTTTAACAAGGATTACTTTATCACCCGAAACGACCTGACCTTCTTGAAGTATTTGGATATAAGCACCCGGGAAACCATACTCAATAAACTCTTTTAAAATCTGCTGAGAACCAAACCGAATGCCCAATTTAAAACAAGGTTCTCTTGGTTGCGATATTTGTACGAGCGCAGAGCCGATTTTATAAATATCGCCTATTCTGATTTTAGTTTCATCCATACCGGCCACAGTAAGGTTTTCCCCAAACATTCCCCAGTCCCAGCTGAGGTTCGGATAACGTTTTTTCCAATAAGGATAGTGTTTATCAGAAAAGAGATAACAGGCTTTGTATGTGCCTCCATGTACCTTGCGGTCCGCAATGGAATCACTTGCTACCTTTTCTTTTTCAAGGACCAGCGGTACGTTTGTGGGATGTTTGAAGATACCTGTATGAAGCTCTTCTCCATTCCATGTAATTTTCGTTAATTCCCCAATATTAGTAGACAAAACATGCATACCTTAAAGATACCAAGCCTTAGAATTAAATACAAATCAAAGTGTTTATTCCTGAAGCATTTGCCGCTATTTTGGATTCTTAAATTCCTGTAGACTATAGCTTTAAACCTAATTTTGGGATGGACAAATAACAAAAACCGTCGTGTTTAAACGACGGTTTCATTTCCATAGTTCGTTATGGAAGATTTGTTTATCATTCTTTGTCCAATTTTTTTGTCAGGGTAAACCCCGCAAAAAGACCAAGACCGGCCATTAAGAAGATGGTGCCAGGATATGCTACCTCTTCATCCAAGCCCATCATGTTTACAAATATGGAGGCGATAAATATAGCCAACCCAACTCCAATAAGTAATAATGACAGATTAAGTATAAATACTCTCCAGAATGGTGCCGCATGTTCCCGTTTTCCTTTAACAAAAATACTGGCATCGGCACCTTTTTCAATTAATGCCAGGCGCTCTTTGTTTCGTGTCGAAAAATATAAATAAAAAACTCCAAAAATAGCCCCGAATACGAGTGCAACAATTATGATTTCTCCTCCCATGTTATTTAGTTTTTAATGGATTAAACAATTTGTTCATTGGGTATGACGTACAATTTTCCGGGTTGGTTACAGATTTTAGATGTTTTTTTTCTTATTTTAAGTAACCAGGAGGTTATTTTATACGTCCTATATAACAAATGAGCCAGAAGCCGGACGAATACTTTATTAAAAAGGTTATAAAAGGGGAAAGTAATGCCTTTGGGGCATTAGTAGACCGGTATAAACACATGGTATTTACTCTGGCGTTAAAAATTGTAAAAAACCGGGAGGATGCAGAAGAAGTGGCACAGGATACTTTTTTAAAATCCTTCAAAGCTTTAAAAGATTTCAAAGGCGATTCCAGGTTTTCTACCTGGTTATATAAAATTGCATATTACAGAAGTCTGGACTATTTAAAAAAGAACAAAAGACAGATTGAGACAACTTCAATCGATATTTCTGAAGAATATAATATAGCGTCAATGGATGATGTCTTAAATGGGCTTGAAGCCAAAGAGCGCGCGGAAATTATTAAACATGCACTTCAGGAACTTACGGGTGAAGATGCCGTTTTGATTACTTTATATTATTATGAAGATCTCACAATGAAAGAAATATCAGAAGTAATGGGAATACCAGGAAATACCATTAAAGTACGGCTGTTTAGGTGCAGAAAGCGTTTAGCAACGATTTTAGAGCATAATTTGGAACAAGAAAATATACACAGCTATGGAAGACAATAGAGAAAAACAACTTGATGATTTTATTAGAAAAGCTGTAAACCATGCTGGTCTTGAGTCACCGGCCAATGATTTTACCCAGAACATTTTATCCAAAATAATTGCGGAAACTAAAAAAAGTACGGCAACTGTATATCAGCCCCTGATTTCCAGGACGGGCTGGTTAATTCTGGCCATCTTTACCATTATTCTCTTCGCTTTTGTCATTTTTGGAAATTTGGATCTCCATATTGGTTGGTTGCCTGCTATTGATAAGCTAGTGCCGAATAAAATTGACTTTTTTGATTCTCTGCAACAGTTGCGCCTTCCCAATACGCTGGTTTATGCGATTTCAGGTCTTGTGCTGTTCGTTTATATACAGATACTTTATTTTAAAAAATATTTTGAAAACAGATATGCTTTGAATTAATCTATGAGGAATTTGGTACCGGGCTATAGCAGCTTAAATCTGCAAATAGGCATATGCCCAATACATAAGTCCAAACTGCAATGGGATTCTTAGAAGTAGTATCCATTCCGGGATTCCCGCAGAGGCGGTTTTGCCCGAAAGCATATAAAAATGGACGGTAAGAAAAACTGCTAGCATTGCTATAAGCCCATATATGGCTAAATCTTTGAATACAGGAAACCACAGGCAAATTCCTATTATTATTTCCGCAATTCCACTTAAAGCTACCAAAAGTTTATGATGCGGAAGATACCTGGGCATAATTCGCAGATAGATTTTTGGTTTTAGAAAATGCATAAGACCTGCAAGGATATACATGGAAGACATTAACAAAAAATGCCAGGGATAATTCATTGTTTGCAAATAAACATGTAGTTAGTAATTATTTACATAAGCACCATAACAAAAGGTTAGGCGTTTTCACTGTAAAGTACAGATCGTATTCTTTTTAGAATAGATATTAGAAGCCAATTATAAAAAAACTTCACGGGCTACTGTCAATTATCCTGCCGATAATTTAAGTACTCCCGTGAAGCATTCAATGAACATGAATGTACTTTGCCTTAGATAATCCTAAAGAACAACTATTTTATCATCTCGTAACTTCGGCTGATAAACTTGGTGAGTTCCTCACCCTTAAGCAATCCTTTTGATAATCTTGCAAGATCTAAAGACTGCTTTATTAATCGATCTCTTTTTTTAGCCGTTTTGGTGCCAAGAA
>JAHEBI010000479.1 GCA_024642325.1 Eudoraea sp.
AAAATTCTCCGGTCTTGATCTTCCAGTTAATATTTTTAAGGACAAATTTCTCCTCATAGCGCACAGAGACATCTTTAAATTTGATTAAATACTCATGGGAATATGTAAAGCAATTCAAAGCTGGAGGAATATCTCTATTTAAAAAATTATTTTTTTTGGATTCTTTAGATGACGGTTCATTTATGCTGATTAATTCAGTTAATTCCAGATAATAATAATTCGTAATAAAAGGAAGAAGGTCCCCGGATCTGCTGATAAGTTGAATTATAGCAATGTTGTCCGATATGTTATTCAGAACTTTTTTTAGATATTCTTGCGAATCAATATCCAGGTTGTCAAAAGGATTGTCCAGGACCAGAAAGTCTGGAGCATTTGCCAAAAGGTAATTTAAAAGGGCCTTTTTACGTTCCCCACTGCTCATAGATTGGAGGCTTTGAGGGGTGGAAGATGTGAGCAGTTTTCTGTCGTGCTTTATTTCTTCTTCCATAAAATTATCAAGGGCAGGTTTTGAGAATAAAGCCCCTTTCAGCCCCTTTAATGTCTCAAAACCGTTGGGTGGATTAGCTTCTGAGAACAGCTGTTCAATAAGACTATGCTTATGCGATTGATTATTTATATACACAGCCCAATGTTGTATTTGGGTCATAACAGGCTAGCTACAGGTTTTAAACAAATATAGCGGATAGCGTCCAAAAGTTTGAGTAGATGATATTTATTAATTAAAATAAACAACAGAACAATTTTCTCCTTTAAATTTGATATATTTAAATCTCCCCCGGATGTATAGTAACGTAACATGAGTAAAAGGGCTATAAAATTAATTCAGGTATGTACCATTTGTTTAGGTTTAATAACCGGCCTGGTCTTTTGCCTGGATCTTATATTTAATTAATACTAAATAATATGAAAAAGAACATGGGAACCACAGATCGTACAATACGGTTTATTGTTGCGGCCATTTTTATAGTACTTTATTTTACAGGCACTGTAACAGGGATCTGGGGTATAGTTTTATTAATATTGGCGGGGGTGTTTATCCTAACCAGTTTTATTAGTTTCTGTCCCCTTTATGCTCCATTCGGATTAAGCACCTGTTCGAAAAGTAACTAATTTTTACTGGGAGTTTTTGTTAAGATAGATCTATCAGATTAGCTTTGTTTAATTTTAAATAATAGCGAGATTTGGAAGGCAAATATTGTATTGGTTTTAGGATCGGTATATTTATTTTATTTTTTTTGCCTGCAGGCTATTAGAATTTAATCCTCTTTTATATACTACTTAAAACAGCAATCCGTTTAGGTTATTAGAAAACTGCTAACTTTGAAAAATTCCTCATTGCATGAAAATGAAATATTTTTTTTCCAAAACCTTTAAAAAATTATCCCCTCTTTTTAACACCAGAGCCGCCGGTCTGTACTTATTGCTATTTGCAGGTGCAATTGCCGTTGCTACATTTATTGAAAACGATTTTGGGACCTCTGCAGCACAAAAAGTGGTTTATAAGTCATGGTGGTTTGAACTCCTGTTAATACTCTTCAGTATTACTATACTAGTGAATATCATTAAATTTAGGATGGTGCAACAAAAGAAATGGCCATTGCTCATTTTTCACTCGGCGATTGTCGTCATTATTTTAGGTGCCGGGATTACCAGATATCTGGGTTTTGAAGGTATTATGCACATCCGTGAAAACCAGACTGCTAATAGTTTTATCTCTTCCAATACATTTTTGAAGTTTAAAGTAACTGCGAATAATCAAACGTATGATTTTGATGAACCTGTCTTATTTGCTTCACTTGGAAGCAATAATTGGGAAGAGTCCTACCTTATTGACAAAGAGCTGATAACTATTCGTGTAAAGGAATTTATACCTAATCCTGAAAAACACTTATCTGAAGCTGTTGATGGTATTCCAACGTTGCAATTGGTAATTGGAGGAAGGAATGGAAGGGAAGAGTATTTTATTAGTGAGGGAGAGACCAAGAGAATAGGAAATGTGATTTATAACTTTAAAGACACTGAAATTCCGAATGCTTTTAATATTGCCCTTCAGAACGAATCTATTGCGTTTACAAGTGATAAGACACTTTACCAAACAGTTATGGCCACTCAGGAAAAGGATACTATTTATCCAACCGGCACTTATGCTCCTCTTAAACTCAGGGCTTTGTATACAGATGGGATCAACAA
>JAHEBI010000090.1 GCA_024642325.1 Eudoraea sp.
GGCTTCGCCAATAGTAGCGGTAAGTGTATTTTGAACTTCCGTATTTAAATTCCCCCCATAAGGATCCGTTGCAGGGTCGGTAAAAATTACAAGGTCTGTATTTGCAATCAGTTCCAAATTAACACCCAAATCGGTTTCAAAAACCTGGTTTACCCTGGTAAGAGTCGCATTAATAGCAGCCAATGCATCTACCACAGTGCCTCCATGAAATTGGGTATATTCCCCTGTAGTTGAAATCGCAATTCTGTATTTTCTTAATACCTGGTCATCCACAAGTTTTGAAACAGATCCATTACTGTTTTTTTCAAGTATTGATTGGGTGAAACAAATAAATTCACTATCCGTTTTCGCATTTAAATTCCTGTCATAAACCACATAACTACTTCCCCCATCCGAGACTTTCTCCATAAACGTAGTCCTTTCGGTTCCTGTATGAACAATCATACTTTGAACGCCCTTGTGTGAAATGCTGAAACGAATACGATCTTTATTTCCATCTATACTGTAACCGGAAAAGGATTTAATACCGGGATATTTTCGTGCCAGTTCCGGAGCGAAGACCGAATTTTCAGCAACCCTGAAAGCCCTTAATTTTCCTTTGATATCGGGGAAATAAACGATTCCAGGAGCTTTCTTCAAGGCATATACAGGTGCTAATTCCTTATATAAAGATGCCTGGTCTAAATCAAAAACCTTTACTTTTCTTACGTCCGCTTTAGATAAAGAAGGTGAAGATATTTCCTTTGCAGAAATCTCCTCCTGCCAATATTTGGATTGCGCAGATCCGTAAAAGGAAAGAAAAAATATGGTAATTGATAAAACAAGACGTAGTTTTGCCAGCATCAAGGGATTTTTAAATCTTCAAAAGTAAGTCTTTTTATTATTTTATTTGTGTGGTCACAGTTCAAAGCATATCCAATTACGATAAAAAGCATCCTACTGCTATTACCATTGGTACTTTTGACGGTGTTCACATAGGTCACAGGAAAATACTTGAACGCCTCATAAATGATGCCAAAAATACAGGTCTGCAATCTACAGTACTTACTTTTTTCCCACATCCAAGAATGGTATTACAGAAAGATACCGAAATAAAACTCCTTAATACCATCCAGGAAAAAATTAAAATTTTAGAATTAATTGGACTGGATTGCCTGATTATTCAACCTTTTACGATTGAATTCTCACGCCTTTCGTCAACAGAATTTGTCAGGGACATCCTGGTGAATAAATTAAAATCCAAAAAAATTATTATAGGGTATGATCACCGATTTGGCAGAAACAGAAACGCGAATATTCAAGACCTTATCGCTTTTGGCAATGCATTAAATTTTGAAGTGGAAGAAATAGCCGCAGAGGAAATAAATGATGTATCGGTAAGTTCTACAAAAATTAGAAATGCCCTTATTAACGGAGATATTAAAACCGCTAATGATTACCTGGGTTATAATTATATGCTCACTGGAGATGTTAAAAAAGGCAAAGGTCTGGGGCGAAAATTAAACTTTCCCACAGCAAATTTATTTATTGAGGAAGAATACAAACTGATCCCCAAAAATGGGGTTTATGTAGTAAAAAGCGTCCTTAATGAAAAGCTTTTTTACGGGATGATGAACATTGGCTTTAATCCTACGGTAGGCGGTTCATCGAAGAACATTGAGATCCATTTTTTTAATTTCAAGGCGGATTTATATGGGCAAAATATCCAGATTGATATCCTTGAACGCATCCGTGATGAACACAAATTCAACTCGCTGGAGGAACTTAAAGTGCAATTGGCAAAAGACAAAGAAACTTCAATGGCCATAATTTCAAGCTAGATGTTTAATTCCTTTTTATTTAAAAGAACAGACAATAGTCCTTTAATTATTTTTCGCATATTCATGGGCATTCTCATTAGCCTGGAGTGCTATGGTGCCATTTTAACCGGATGGGTGCGGAGAACTCTGCTTGAGCCCGCATTCACTTTTTCTTTTATTGGTTTTGAATGGCTTAAGCCCTTGCCGGGTCCGGGCATGTATATCTACTTTTTAATCATGGGCACCCTGGGTGTTTTAATTGCTCTCGGTTATAAGTACAGATTCAGTATCATTTCTTTTACCATTTTATGGACGGCTGTATACCTGATGCAAAAAACATCATACAACAATCATTATTATTTGCTGATACTTGTCTCCCTAATGATGTGTTTTTTCCCGGCTAACCGGTCATATTCTTTAGATGCCAGGATGAGGCCAGAGTTAAGGAGTGAAAGCATGTACAGCTATGTAAAATGGGTTATTGTTCTTCAACTTTTTATCGTTTATACGTATGCGGCATTTGCCAAACTTTATGCAGACTGGTTGGATTATAGTTTTGTCGAAATTTTAATGCAAAACAAATCGGATTATTGGCTCATCGGGGGACTATTACAGGAATCGTGGACCCATAAGTCCATTTCATTAATGGGGATTTTCTTTGATTTACTCATAATCCCTGCCTTATTGTGGAAACGCACCAGAAATATTGCTTTTGCATTCTCCATATTCTTTCACCTGTTCAATTCCATAGTCTTACAAATTGGGATCTTCCCTTACCTGGCACTGGCCTTTTCTGTTTTCTTTTTTGAACCCGAGACTATAAGGAGGATATTCTTTAAAAAAAAGCCCTTACCAACATCTGCCCAAGTCATTATCCCTGCCTACAGGAACATTTTTTTATTAGGGTTTGGAGTCTACTTTTTAGTTCAAATAGTTCTTCCCCTAAGGCATCATTTCATTGAAGATGATGTGTTATGGACAGAAGAAGGACATCGAATGAGCTGGCGCATGATGCTGAGAAACCGTTCCGGAATTATCAGTTTTAAAGTGATAAATAATGATAATGGCGCTATTGTAAACGTGAATCTGAACGATTACCTTACCGGGAAACAAAAAAGCAGAGTTTCTGCCTATCCAGATTTTATTTGGCAGTTTGCCCAGCATCTTAAAAAGATCTATTCCGAGGGCGGTGCCGATATTTCCATTTACGTAAATTCAAAAGTACGGATAAATGGCAATGAATTAAAGCCTTTTATAGATCCTGAGGTCGATCTGGGCGCTGAGCGCTGGGACCATTTTAGGCATCATAAGTGGATACTGCCTTCCGAATAAAGTAAAGTTGAACTATCAATTGTTAAATAGGTCATTACATTCTTTTTAAGTTTATTATCCGGGATTTAAAATAATGTATACACCCCAAATTGATACATTAATCAATTAACCCTAAATTTGCGCCTTAAAACGTTTAAACATGTTGCAGCTGCAAACCCTAAGAACAAACAGAGCTCAGATTGCCAAGGCTTTAAAGAAACGCAATTTTGATGCAGAATTTCATTTGGATAAGGTACTTGGCCTTGATGAGAAACGTCGTTCACTGCAAACAGATCTGGATAATACACTGGCGGAAGGCAATAAACTTTCCAAAGAAATTGGTTTGCTTTTTAAAAGTGGTAAAACAGAAGAAGCAAACAAGCTGAAGCAAAAAACAACGCAGCTTAAAGAAGATTCTAAAAGACTTACGGAAGAATTAAGTGCTGTTTCGGTTAATTTGGAAGATGTTCTTTACCAAATCCCTAATGTTCCGCATGAATCTGTACCGGCCGGAAACAGCGAAGAAGATAATGAAGAAATCTTTCGGGAAGGAGATATCCCTGTACTCGGCACCGATGCCAAACCACATTGGGAACTTGCAAAAAAATATGACATTATAGATTTTGAGCTGGGCGTTAAAATCACAGGGGCAGGGTTTCCTGTCTATAAAGGCAAAGGCGCCCGTTTGCAACGCGCGTTAATCGCCTATTTTCTGGATAAAAACACGGAGGCAGGATATACTGAAATGCAGGTCCCCCTCCTGGTGAATGAGGCTTCTGGGTATGGCACGGGACAGCTGCCGGATAAGGAAGGGCAGATGTATCATGTTACGGAAGATGATCTTTACCTGATCCCCACGGCGGAAGTTCCTGTCACAAATATATTTAGAGATACTATCCTTGACAAAAATAATCTCCCTGTCTGTTATACCGGATATACCCCCTGTTTCAGGCGGGAAGCCGGCAGTTACGGGGCACATGTAAGGGGCCTGAACCGACTCCACCAGTTTGACAAAGTAGAAATAGTCCGGGTAGAGCATCCTGATAATTCTTACCAGGCACTGGATGACATGGTTGAACATGTGAAAAATATCCTGCGGGAATTAAAATTACCCTTTCGCATCTTGCGCCTTTGTGCCGGCGACCTTGGTTTTACTTCAGCCCTGACCTATGACTTTGAGGTGTTTTCAACAGCACAGGACCGTTGGTTAGAAATTAGTTCCGTCTCTAATTTTGAAACTTTTCAGGCGAACAGATTAAAGCTTCGTTACCGGGATGAAAACAATAAAACTCAATTAGCTCATACGCTAAATGGCAGCTCATTAGCCTTGCCAAGGGTTTTAGCTGGGATTTTGGAAAATTACCAGACCGAAGGAGGAATAAACATCCCGGACATCCTGGTGCCCTATACCGGTTTTAGTAGAATAGATTAATTGTTTTGGACACTTCTCCTGATTGGGGAATATCTTTGAATTAAGGCAATCCCTGCGTTTAAGTAAATTAATACAAAGTTCAGTTCAGCGATATTATGTTTTCTTTGACAGTGTTTTTTAATGAGCTTGATTAAATTTGATAAATTTCCCATATGAGATTTGCCTTTTTATTTATCTGCCTTATCTGTAGCTGCCAATGTTGGACACAGGAAGATTTTCTGGCAAAGCAGTATTTTAATGATGGTGAATTTAAGAAAGCTGCAGTCTTTTATGAGAACCTCGTTGAAAAGAATCCCAGGCGAACAGATTATGCGGAAGGCCTGATTGCATGCTATCAGCAATTGGAAAAGTATGAGGAAGCCCAGGCATTTCTCTTAAAGAAAATTGAATCGGGTAACCCATACCCCACTATTTATATTGAATTAGGGTACAATTACCGACTGCAGGGACTTACTGAAAAAGCGAAAGAGAATTATGAAATCGCGCTTTCAAAAATTGATGTAAATCCAAATTATGGTTATGGAATCGGTTTCAGATTTCAGCGATATACCCTTTTAGATTACGCGCTAAAGGCTTATTCCAGGGCTATGGAACTAAATCCACAGTTGGATTATAATTTTCAAATGGCCCGTATTTACGGGGAGCAAGGAGACATCGAAAGGATGTACGGCGCCTATTTGGAGTTGATTTCTACAGGGAAGGCTACCCAGACAAATGTGCTGCGAAATCTTGATAATTTTATCACCTCAGACCCAGAGAACCCCAATAACCTTAAGCTCAAAAAAATCCTGCTGCAAAAGGCTCAAAAAAATCCCGATATCCTGTGGAATGAAATATTGAGCTGGTTGTTTGTGCAGCAAAAACAATACAATAGTGCCTTCAACCAGGAAAAAGCCATTTACAAAAGATCGGGGGAGAGTACACTCGAACGACTTATTGGTTTAGGCGATATTGCTCTGGAAGACAATGCTGTTGAAGAGGCCAGGGAAATTTTTACCTATATCGATAAAAATTCTTATGATCCGGTTATCAAACTTAACGCACGCCTTAATCTTATTGATATTCAACTTTTAGATGCAAGCGAAAAACAACTGGATGAAATAGAGGGGCAGTTTGATGCATTAATGGAAGTTTACGGCTACGAAAATCACACTTTACAATTGCAAATTGCCTATGCCAATTTCCTCACCTTTAAAAAAGGCAAACCAGAAGAGGCTATTGCTATCCTTAAAAAATGTTTAGAGCTTCCGCTGGAACGATTTAGCATAGCTTATGTAAAACTTGCCCTTGGGGACATCCTTGTTTTTGATCAGAAATTCAATGAGGCGCTTATCAACTTTTCCCAGGTACAAAAAAGTTTAAAAAATGATGTCTTAGGTCAGAACGCCAGATTTAAAGTAGCGCAGACCAGTTTTTACAAGGGAGATTTTGATTGGGCATTTACCCAGTTAAAGGTATTACGAGGCTCTACTTCACAACTTATTGCAAACGATGCTATGCAGTTAAGCCTGTTAATATCAGATAATTCCTTGGAAGATTCAACGCAGACTGCATTAAAAAAGTATGCCAGAGCGGACCTCCTGGCATATCAGCAAAATACTTTTGAGGCAATAAAAGTTTTCGATGATATTCTTGTTAACCACAAAGGAGAAAAAATAGAAGATGAGGCTCTTCTAAAGCAAGGAGAACTTTTAGAACTTATCAAAGATTATGAAGCCGCCGAATTTAACTATCTTAAAATCGTTGAATTTTATGGAAATGATATTTTGGCCGATGATGCTCATTTTGCACTGGCAGAACTCTACAGGAATATCTTAAATGAACCTGAGAAAGCCAAGGAACACTACGAGAAAATAATTTATAATTACCAGGACAGTTATTACTTTCCTCAGGCGCGTAAAAATTTTCGAATTTTACGCGGTGACAGTATTAACTGATTTTTCATTTTCCGATTTATATATTTGAAATATGATTATCTACAATGTTACTATTAATATAGATGAATCTGTACATGACCAATGGTTAACATGGATGCAGGAAACACATATTCCTGAAGTGATGGAAACCGGGAAATTCATAAATGCCAGGATGGCAAAAGTACTGGTAGAAGAAGAAATGGGTGGACTTACCTATTCCATACAGTACACTGCCGAAAACAGGGAAACATTAAATCAATATTACACTGAAGATGCAGATAGAATACGGAAGGAGGTGTCAAAACTTTTTGGAGATAAATTTGTCGCCTTCAGAACAGAATTGGCAGTTATAAGTGAGCATCAGGCACCTAAATTGAATGCAACGGAATATCTGTTTACCTATGGCACTTTACAACAGGAAAACATACAACTTTCCGTTTTTTCAAGAGCGCTTTCGGGATTTAATGACAGCCTTTTTGGCTATAGGTTATCAAATGAAAAAGTAGCAGGTGCATATCCTGTGATACACAGTTCGGGCAAGCCTACAGATTTTGTGAACGGGCAGGTCTATTTGTGCACCAATACGGAAATTTTAGAAGCTGATAAATACGAAGGGCCGGCTTATAAAAGAATAAAAGTGATTCTGAACTCCGGCACAAGCGCATGGGTTTATATAAGTAATTCTGCGGAACCACATTAAACCATGGCTAAAAAACGCAAAAAACACAGCTCATATAAAAAGAGCAGCCGGCAGGAAGAAAGTCCCGTTAAAGCTAAAAAGTATCTAGGGCAGCATTTTCTTAAAGATGAAGAAATAGCCAGACAAATTGCCGATACCCTTTCTATGCATGGGTATACCAATGTACTTGAAATTGGACCCGGCACAGGGGTTCTTACGAAATATCTGTTGCAGCGCCCTATGAACCTTGTGGCTATGGAATTAGATGAAGAATCGATCATATACCTCAACCATAGCTTTCGATTGGAACATAAAGAAATTCTGCGGCAAAACAATTCTCTTGAAATAATTCAGGCCGATTTCCTAAAATACAATCTTTCAACATTATTTAATATGGAACCTTTTGCCATAACCGGCAATTTTCCCTATAATATTTCCACACAGATTGTTTTCAGATTACTGGAGATCCGAAACCGGGTTCCGGAATTTTCGGGAATGTTCCAAAAAGAAGTGGCTCAGCGAATCTGTGCTAAAGAAGGAAATAAAACCTATGGCATTCTTTCTGTATTAGTTCAGGCATTTTATCATGCGGAATATCTTTTTACAGTAAATCCCGAAGTTTTTGATCCTCCTCCAAAAGTGGAATCGGGAGTATTAAGACTTGTAAGGAAAGATGATTTTACCCTGGATTGTGATGAAAAACTGCTCTACAAAGTAGTAAAAACAGGATTTAACCAACGCCGAAAGACATTAAGAAACAGTTTAAAACCATTTAACCTTTCTGATAATCTAAAAGA
>JAHEBI010000091.1 GCA_024642325.1 Eudoraea sp.
TATCTTTGACGGTTTCTTCCGTAGCCGGCATTAAAGAACCCCCGGCTTCAATCCTTAAAAAATCTCTTCCCGTACCATCAGATCTTAAATATTCATCCTGCAATCCCAATCCCTCAAAATTCGGTTCGAAAAGAACTGCTCCGGCCCCATCACCAAAAATAATACAGGTAGTTCTGTCTGTATAATCCAGGATAGAGGACATTTTATCCGCACCAATCAGGAGGACCTTCTTATATCTGCCAGATTCTATATAGCGCGCCGCAGTGGACATTCCATATAAAAAATTTGAACAGGCGGCCTGCATATCAAATGCAAAGGCATTTACCGCTCCAATTTTTGATGCGACATAGGCGGAAGTTGAAGCCACAGGTAAATCAGGTGTAGCCGTTCCAACTATTACCAGGTCAATTTCAGCGGGGTCCAAATTGGACTTACTGATTAAATTTTCTGCTGCCTTAATGGCCAGATAGGAAGTACCCTTATCTTTATCTTTTAATATCCTTCTTTCCTTAATCCCTGTTCTGGTGGTTATCCACTCCTCCGTAGTATCCACCATGCTCTCCAACATTTTATTGGTTAACCTGAATTCTGGTAAGTAAGCCCCTACAGCTGTAATTGCTGCCGTAATTTTACCCATAATAAGCTTGGTTTTTATCAAGAAACCTTGAAAAATGGTTGAAAATCGATGAAAAATAGTGATTTTTTAGGACTTTTTGCCCAAAAAGCTAATTTTTAAAGATTTTAATCCACCCCATAAAAAAACTCCCATTAATTATAAGTGGGAGTTCAAAATAATAGTACAGTCTACTATACTGTTTCTTCTTCTATCTTATCAATAAGAACTTGCCCTCGGTAATATAATTTACCCTCGTGCCAGTGGGCTCTATGATATAAGTGCATTTCTCCTGTTGTTGGATCCTTAGCAAGAGTGGGAGCTACAGCTTTATAATGAGTTCTTCTCTTATCTCTTCTTGTTTTGGATATTTTCCTTTTAGGATGTGCCATTTTGAAATCTATTTATCCGTTAGTAATTTTTTTAATGCCTCCCATCTGGGATCTATTTTATTTTTGTCTTTCTTATTCTCTTTTGGTTGTAATTCTTTAAGCTTTTTTAGTGCTTCTGAATTTAACGTACCGTCCAGTACACCCGGGTGTATTCTCTTGGATGGCACTGCCAATACCAACATTTCGTAAACGTATTGCGCAATATTTACCTGATGCTCACCGTGCGGGATGATGAGTATCTCATCATCTTCATCATTGTATTCCTCTCCAAACTTTATTAAAAGTTCCAGAGAAGCTTCAATTTTCTGATTAAAAGGTTCGTTTGTAAGATCGCAAAAGACATTTACTGTTCCCTCAGCCTTTAAATGAAGCTCAAGAACCGTCGTCATCCTATCTAATACTACATGCAGCTCAAGAGCCGCATCATTAAATTCATGGTAATCAAAAGATTCAAAGAACGTATTGTCTATTTGGTATTCAAACTTGTGCTTACCTTGTTTTAATCCTGCAAAAGGAATACTGTATTCCTTATTCTTCATCGCGTTATACACTAGTTTAAGGCGTGCAAAGATACTTTTTTTTTCTAAAACCCCAATTAAAATAGAAATATATTTCCCATGAAATATGCTTTAAAATAATAGGTATCTATTCAAAGTATCAACGTTTCATTCTCTGTTTTTGCAATGGATTTTCCATAAGCTCCTGAAACTCCTCTCTTTTTCTGAAAATGTTTATTGCCATAAAAACTGCTTCCTTAAAGGAACCCGGATCAGCTGCACCTTTACCCGCTATTTCATATGCCGTGCCGTGATCTGGAGATGTGCGCACTTTTGACAGGCCGGCTGTAAAGTTAACCCCCTTCCCAAAGGAGAGTGTCTTAAAGGGGATTAAGCCCTGATCGTGATAGGCTGCCAGAATAGCATCGAAGTTTTTATAACCATCAGATCCAAAAAAACTGTCCGCTGCATACGGACCGAATACCAGGTGCCCTTTATCTGATAATTCACGAATAACCGGCTTTAATACCTCATCGTCCTCCTTGCCAATGACCCCATTGTCACCACTATGCGGATTAATCCCTAAAAGGGCAATTTTTGGTTTTCGGATACCAAAATCCATTTTTAATGAATTTTCCATTATCTGGATTTTATGACGTACAAGCTTTGGTGTAATGGCTTCAGGAACATCTTTTACCGCCAGATGATCCGTTAGTAATCCTATCCTTAAATTATCTGTAACCATAAACATAAGACTTTCTCCATCCAGTTCACTCGCCAGATAATCTGTATGCCCAGGAAAGTTAAAATCCTTGGATTGTATATTGTTTTTATTAATAGGTGCTGTTACCAGTAAATCGATCTCATTATTTTTTAAAGCCCTTACTGCTGCACGAAGTGATTTTAAGGCATAGGCGCCGCTTTCTTCAGTGGCTTTCCCATAGAGTGTGTTTGGAACTTCGTTCCATACATTCACAACATTCACCTTGCCCTCTATTGCTTTTGAAGCTTCTTTGATGCCGTTGTAGTTAATATCGATTCCCAGATCATTCTTTTGTTTGGAAATGGTCTTATTTGATGCAAAAATAATTGGGGTGCAAAAATCCGTCATTCTGGGATCTTCAAATGTTTTTAGCACAACTTCACATCCAATACCATTCAAATCCCCAATAGATATTCCAACCCTTATTTTTGCCTTTTCCTCCATGTTATCAAACTCTTTATTTCTACTTTTACAAAGCAAAACTACTTATTTTAAACGATACATGTTTACAGGAATAATTGAAACTTTAGGCAAAATACACAGATTGCAAAAAGAGGGAGGTAATCTTCACATTACTGTTAGTTCTCCAATTACAGAAGAATTAAAAATAGACCAAAGTATTTCCCACAATGGGGTATGCCTTACGGTGGTCGAAAAAGAAGATTCTTATTATACAGTTACGGCCATTGATGAAACCCTGAAGAAGACAAATCTTTCAGAATTAAAGGAAGGGCAGCTGGTTAACCTGGAGCGGGCAATGGTTATGGGGTCAAGATTAGACGGGCACCTGGTTCAGGGCCATGTGGATCAAACGGCTATTTGTAGAAAAATAGACAGAAATGACGGCAGTTGGATGTTCACTTTTGAATACGATCCGAAACTTAAAAATATTACCATAGAAAAAGGCTCCATTACGGTAGACGGAGTTAGTTTGACTGTGGTCAATTCTGAAAAGAACGCCTTTAGTGTGGCGATTATTCCATACACTTATGAGCATACCCGGTTCAAAGATTATGAAATTGGCACTATGGTAAACCTGGAGTTTGACGTAATTGGCAAGTATGTTGCCAGGTACATGGAATTAAGGTAGTGCTTGACAAATAATTTTAATTCAGCCCGCCAGTAACAAAGGTTGGCCGAAAACTTCATACTTTGATAAATATTTTACGCCTGTACATTACGTAAGCCAACAATAAATAAAAAGAAACTACCGATAATCCGTATAGGAGGGAAGATAACTCCGCAGACATAAAATCGTGCAGGTATATTTTCTGAAACAACCACTGGTGAAGTGTTGTTTGTCCATCAATTTTTATGGAATAAAATATTTTACTTATAAAACTGGATAAAAAATATACTGTAATTGCGTTAGATCCCGCATACCTGAAAATACTTCCGAATCTAAATCCTTTAACATCGGTTAAATAGTAAATTAGCGCAAGCAATATATTAGCCCATCCTGCAGTAACCAGCACAAAGCTGCTGCTCCAAAGGGCTTTGTTAATAGGGAATACAAGATCCCAAAGATGTCCTGCCACCACCAGAACTATCCCCACTCCCAGCAATAGTAATTCCTTTTTGGCTCTTTTAGATAAAAGTATCAATCCTGTAAATATGCCCATCAGTGAACTGGCTATGGAAGGGAGCGTACTTAATAATCCTTCGGGATCATAATCTTCCTTGTACATATGGGTGCCAATTACATGGAGGTCTATGTAGTTAGCCCAGTTATTAGGTGCTCTTTCAAAAGTAGGATCCATTCCATTAACAGGAATAAACCCCATCCATATCCAATACCCAAGTAATATAGTTATACAAATTCCAAGGAGTACTTTCCAGTTGAAATTAATAAACAAAATTGCTGCGAAAAAGAAAACAACCCCTATTCGCTGCAAAACACCCGGAAACCGAATGTTTTCAAAATCCTTAAAAAAAGGAAAGTAAATGGTAAATGCACCCAGGAAAAGACCTAAACCTATTAGTTTTAATGCTCTTATTACAATTTTCCTATAGGTAGCGGAGGTAGTTGTTTTATTTTGGTATGAAAAAACTATGGAGGTTCCCACTATAAAAAGGAAGAATGGAAACACGAGATCAGTTGGTGTATAACCATGCCAATTTGCGTGCAACAGAGGGCCATAGACATTAGACCATGTCCCGGGTGTGTTTACCAAAATCATAAGCACTATGGTAAGACCCCTAAAGATATCAACGGATATAATCCTTTCTTTCATACTCCTATAATATAATTTCCTTCATTCTGTTCCAGACCCGGGCTAATAATATTCCGGAAACTACCGCTATTACGGTTAAAATGGCCGCGAGTTTAATCTCGCCATATATCCAATACCCTGTAGCGAACATGCAGGTGTAAATAAGTATACAACCCAGGATCATTGCCGAAATTCCCTGCGGAACGCTCCATTTCTCATTGGGATCTGCAATTACCACCCCATCTGTTTTTGCGTCTTTAATCACTTTTTCCCAGCCGGGGCCCCCGGGTTGAATTTTTTTGTAGAAATCCCTCAGTACCGTTTTTGATTCGGGCTGAGTCATAAAAGTGGCTGCCAGCCATATAAGTGTTGTAACCAACACCACAAAAGGATACTCTGTCCAGTCCGGAAAAAGCCCGCTATCTGCAGCAAATAGCAATGGTCCCACAGCCGTGAGTTTAAGAATGATAGAGATTATTCCGGAAGCGAACATTGCGGTAATCTCACTCCAGGCATTGATACGCCACCAGAACCATCTTAAAATAAATATTAAACCGGTACCTGCGCCAAAAACCAATAGTACTTCAAATAATTGAAGTGCATTTTGCAGCAGCAATGCAAGCAGGGCACTAAATACCATAAGGGCCACAGTTGACAAACGACCTACCGCAACCAATCTCTTTTCTGAAGCCTTTGGATTGATCTGCTGTTTGTAAAAATCATAGACTATATAGGATGATCCCCAGTTTAACTGAGTAGAAATAGTACTCATATAGGCGGCAATTAAAGATGCTAACACCAGGCCAAGAAGACCGCTGGGTAATTTGGTGAGCATAGCAGAATACGCCAAATCGTGTCCTAATTTATCATCCGCCATATTCGGGAAAGCTTCATGAATACTAGCAATGTCCGGATAAACCACCAATGACGCCAAAGCCACAAGAATCCATGGCCAGGGCCTTAGTGCATAATGCATAATATTAAAGAAAAAAGTTGCGCCAATAGCATGGTTTTCATTTTTGGCAGCCAGCATTCTCTGTGCAATATAACCTCCACCGCCCGGTTCTGCACCTGGGTACCATGAACTCCACCATTGTACTGCAAGGGGTATGATAAAGAGGGTTATCAACGCCTGTTTATTGCTGAAATCGGGCAGGATATTCAGTTTATCTCTTACATTTTCATTAGCCATAATTGCATCAATCCCACCTACTTCGGGTATATTCACCAGATAATATGCCGCACCAATTGCTCCCCCCATTGCTACAAAAAACAATAGGAAATCTGTATAAACAACCCCTTTAAATCCACCCAATGCGCTAAAAGTTACCGTAATTAATCCAGCGCTAACTACGGTCTGCCATGGTTCCAGCCCAAGCATTATTCCCCCTATTTTAATGGCTGCCAGTGTAACGGCGGACATCGTGATTACATTAAAAATAACCCCGAGATAAATGGCCCGGAACTTTCTTAAAAATCTTGCCGGAGCACCACCATAGCGCAATTCATAAAATTCCAGATCTGTATTTACATTAGATTTTCTCCATAGTTTGGCATACACAAATACCGTCAACAGACCGGTAATAAGAAAGGCCCACCAGACCCAGTTTCCTGAAACTCCATTCGTCCTTACAATATCGGTCACAAGGTTTGGTGTATCTGTAGAAAATGTGGTTGCTACCATGGAAAGTCCCAGCAGCCACCAGGGCATGGTCCTTCCGGATAAGAAAAATTCAGTTGTATCCTTACCCGATTTTTTGGAAACAAGAATTCCGATAAGGAGGACAATTGAGAAAAATACAATGATAAACGAATAGTCTAAAGTGCTTAGTTCCATAGTTTGGTTTTGGTCGTGGCATAAAGATATTATTTTTTAGAATACATTTGTTTTTTGTTCTTAAAACCTGATCATTCTTTAAACATCCTATTTTGGAAATCACTACCACGTCCTGGATATTAGCATTTTCTGCTTCGGTAATCCTGGGAATTTCTAAAGCAGGACTTAAAGGTATAGCCATTATTATTGTAACCCTTATGGCGCTTGCCTTTGGAGCCAGGGAATCTACCGGCCTCATTGTACCTTTGCTTTTGGTAGGTGATATTTTTGCGGTAATATATTACAACAGGCACGCACAATGGAAATACATACTTCGCTTTTTGCCATGGATGATTTTAGGCTTGCTAATTGGTGTCCTGATTGGAAGAAACCTACCCGAAAAGACGTTTAAAATTGGGATGTCTGCCATTATTCTTGTGAGTGTATTGCTGATGTACTGGTGGGATTTGCGTAAATCTAAATCGGTGCCCTCACATTGGGCTTTTGGAGGGTTTACAGGATTACTGGCTGGTATTACCACGATGATAGGAAATCTGGCGGGTGCTTTTTCAAATATTTATTTTTTAGCTATGCGACTT
Source organism: Eudoraea sp. (assembly GCA_024642325.1). Lineage (GTDB taxonomy): Bacteria > Bacteroidota > Bacteroidia > Flavobacteriales > Flavobacteriaceae > Eudoraea. The sequence continues at coordinate 6,894 of JAHEBI010000091.1, forward strand.
CCTAAAAATGTATTTATAGGCACGGCAGCATGGTTGTTCCTGATTATTAACGCCATAAAACTGCCTTTTCACATTTTTGTCTGGAAAACCATCAGTTGGGAAACATTGGTTGTAGATCTAAAACTTATTCCCGGAATTATATTGGGTTTATTTATTGGTGTTAGGTTGGTTAAAGTTATTCGTGAAAGTTTTTACAGGAAATTGATCCTGGTTTTAACTGCCCTTGGCGCTATCCTCATTCTGTTGCGGTAATAGTTAATTTAGCGAGAACAGGGAAATGATCTGAAGGATATCTCATGTCTTTGGAATCACTCAAAACAGCATATTTCAGTATCTTAAAACCTGTTTTGGATAAGAATATATAATCTATCCTGCGTGTTACAGGTTCACAGAAGTCAAACCCGTTAAATGTGCCTTCGGGACCGAAAGCTTTGTCCCCTGCATAAATATGCGAATCGTGCATGGTACTGGAAAGAAGTAATATACTGGGGTGATCTGGTTCAAGATTAAGGTCGCCGGTCAGTATTACGGGGAAATTCTGTACATTTAATTCCTGTATTTTTTCAATAATCAGGAATACACTTTCCTTTCTGGCTTCTTCTCCTATATGATCAAAATGCGTATTGAATACCCAAAAGTTCTGAGCTCCGTTTTTGGTTTTAAATAGGCCATAAGTACAGATTCGTTTTATGGCTGCATCCCATCCTAATGATGGCAAGTCGGTTGTTTTGGAAAGCCAGAAGGTGTTTTCTTCCAGTAATTCCAACTCATCTGTATTATAAAAAATAGCAGAAAATTCGCCATTTTTAAGTCCGTCTTCTCTCCCTTTCCCAATATAGGTATAACCGGGCATGCCATTCTTTATTTCTTCCAGTTGATGCAGTAACCCCTCCTGAACCCCAAAAACCTGGGGTTCATAAAAATTGAGCTGGCCGATAAGAAAGTCCTTCCTGTTATCCCAACGGTTCAAACTATCAGAAGCAACGTCTAAGCGAATGTTATATGTAAGGACTGTTATATTCTGGG
>JAHEBI010000092.1 GCA_024642325.1 Eudoraea sp.
TTCATTGGATATCAGTACTCCTGATCTTGAGCCATCGCGATAGACAGTGACTCCTTTACATCCAACCTTCCATGCTTCCATATACAACTTACCCACCATCTCTTCTGTGACATCATTGGGAAGATTAATAGTAACACTAATAGAATGATCCACCCATTTCTGAACGGCGCCTTGTAAACGAACTTTACTCAACCAGTCTATATCATTTGAAGTGGCTTTATAATAGGGGGATATGGCCACAATTTTATCGAGCTCTTCCTGATCGTATTTTTTTTCAGTATCCAATCCATTTACACGCATCCATTGTTTAAACCTATGGTGAAACACCACGTATTCTTCCCATGAATCACCCACTTCATCAATAAAAGCTACCTTGATATCCTTATCGTTGGGATTAATTTTTCTCCTGCGTTTGTATACCGGGAGAAAAACCGGCTCAATACCAGAAGTAGTTTGGGTCATTAAGCTTGTTGTTCCGGTAGGGGCAATGGTCAATAAGGCAATATTCCTTCGGCCGTATTCCAGCATTTCGTAATATAATTTTTCATCAGCCTCTTTTATTCGAAGAATAAAGGGGTTTTCTTTTTCTCTGTTGGCATCGTAAATTTCAAAGGCTCCACGATCTTTTGCAGTTTGGACGGATGCTCTATAAGCCTCTAACGCCATTGTTTTATGAACTTCAACTGAAAATTCATTTGCTTCTTCACTTCCATATCGCAATCCCAATGCGGCTAACATATCTCCTTCTGCGGTAATACCAATTCCTGTGCGCCTTCCCTGTATTGCTTTCTCTTTAATTTTATCCCATAATTGAATCTCCACAGCTTTAGTTTCCTCTAATTCCGGATCCGACTTTATTTTTCCTAAAATGGCATTCACTTTTTCAAGTTCCAGGTCGATGATATCGTCCATTATGCGTTGGGCTGCGGCTATATGCTTTTTGAATAGAGTGAAGTTAAAGTTTGCAGTACTCCGGAATGGGTCTTCCACGTAAGAGAACAGGTTGATGGCCAATAATCTGCAAGAATCATATGGGCATAACGGTATTTCTCCGCAAGGGTTGGTAGAGACGGTTTTGTAACCCAGGTCTGCATAACAATCAGGGACCGATTCTTTAACAATTGTATCCCAAAACAAGATTCCTGGTTCTGCAGATTGCCAGGCATTATGAACAATTTTATTCCATAAGTTTTTGGCATCTATGGATTTTGAAACCTTTGGGGTGTCACTGTGAACCGGGAACTTTTGGATATAGGTATTGTTGCTTTCAACAGCTTTCATAAAATCATCATCAATCCGGACAGATACATTGGCTGCTGTGACTTTCCCCTGTTCCATTTTAGCGTCGATAAAATCTTCAGCATCCGGATGGTTAATTGAAACCGATAACATTAAAGCTCCCCTGCGACCATCCTGTGCTACTTCGCGTGTAGAATTCGAATAACGCTCCATAAAAGGCACCAGGCCGGTTGAGGTTAAAGCGGAATTTTTAACCGCAGATCCTTTTGGCCTTATGTGGGATAGGTCATGGCCAACACCGCCACGTCGTTTCATTAATTGTACCTGTTCCTGGTCAATTTTCATAATGCCTCCATAGGAATCAGAATTACCTTCATTGCCAATTACAAAACAATTGGATAATGATGCAATTTGAAATGGATTTCCGATACCCGCCATGGGACTTCCCTGCGGTACAATATATTTGAAGTTTTTAATCAGATCAAAAACCTCTGCTTCGGTAAGTGGATTGGGATATTTTTTTTCCACACGAGCTATTTCTTTTGCTATCCTGGCATGCATGTCATTAGGATTAATCTCATAGAGATTTCCCTCAGAATCTTTGAGGGCATACTTGCTTATCCAGACTCTCGCAGCAAGATCGTCGCCATCAAAATAGGTTAAACTAGCTTGATATGCTTCTTCCTGGGAATATGTTTTTCTTTTGGAGGGCATAACTATTAAGGCCATGTAGAATTTTTTATAGGAGGTTATTAATGAAGAAGTAAAATTGGGACTAACAGAATAGTTATTCTATGATAAAAATCATAAAGCTCACAGGGTGAAATAATTAATATATTGCCATTAAGATGAATGCGATTTTATCAACAAAAATATTTTGATATCCCCGTTTTAGAATTGATTATCCATGGTGTCTATGGGCATTCCCAGCCAGGCCGAAAGCCGATAAATCTTTGAGTGAAATAGCCTCTGAGCCTGGGTTTAAATATCCACAGCACTTTACCCGACTTTTCAAAAATAAAGTAGGGTACACCCCAATGAATATAGGATGATGAATTGAATCTGTCTTCTAATCAGAGGATCCTTGGTTCGAGCCCAGGAGGAGTAACCTAATAGTAAAACGGTTATACTTTAATAGTGTGGCCGTTTTTTTATTTTTACATCATGATTAATAATACAACCCTTTATATCGCATTGTCTGAAGACGGATTCATTGCTGGAGAAAATGACAATTTAGATTTTCTTAATGACTATCAGGTTGAAGGAGAAGATTACGGATATTCAAATTTCATTAGTTCAATAGACTCTATAGTTGTTGGAAGAAAAACATACGAGAAAGTTATAGATATGGGATATCCTTATCATGAGGACAAACAGGTTTATGTTATTACCCGCTCTCCAAAAAAATCTAAAAATGAAAATCTAACTTTTTACAATGGGGATCTAAAAACGCTTATTGATCAACTTAGACGTCACACCAACAAGAACATTTATTGTGATGGAGGCGCTGAATTAGCAAGATATATGCTGAATAATAAACTGATTGATCGATTGATTCTGTCTGTGATTCCTATAGAACTGCACAAAGGGACGCTCCTTTTTGAAAAAGGCATAGTCCCAAATACCTTTGAGTTAAGGAGAAAAGAAGAATATAAAAGTGGTTTGATTCAATATACCTATGAATTAAATACGTAAACCCTTTAGGTCAAACTGGCTGCAACTCCGAATAATAATGGAGCCATAAAACAGAGACAAGCTCGCTTTGTGGCTATGTAGTGAACTTGCTCTACTTCAGGGCCTTTAATATCAAAACCCATTTAAAACACATGGGTTTTTTGTTTTTATGCATTTATTATGCATTGAAAGGACCTATTTTAAGGGCATGATTCTTCCTTACTGTGTATATGTCCTTCAAAGCCAAAGGGACCTTCTACTATATCACGGCTTTACCACCAATCTGGAACAAAGAATAGGATATCACAATGCCGGAAAAACTACAAGCACTTCAAAAAGAAGGCCACTTAAACTAATCTATTGTGAGTTTTTCCTTGGTAATAATGACGCTATGCGCCGTGAATCATATTTCAAAACCACCCAAGGGAAGAGAATGCTGAAACTAATAATCCGAAATACACTTCTAAAAGTCAATTATCCTGGATAATCCAGGTCATCCACTAAATTGGGTGACTTTTTTCTTTTGAAAATGTTGGGGAGAAGCCTGTGCCGCATTTTCGCGGGCTTTAGTATTTATACTAATTTGTTTTTAACGTAAGTTTCACCAACCGTCCTTTAGAATATAGTCTCGGGCTATTTTGATCGATCAAAATGACGAGGTTTCCACTCGGTAATTGGGCTACATCACGGACCCGGCCTGCTTTGGGTAAAACAATCTCTGTTTCATCCGTATCCAGATTATAAAGTACAAGGTGCTGGTAAGTTAAGGCTCCCATAAGAAATGAACCATTCCAGGGTTCAAAATTGCTGTTTTTAAGTCTGATCAGGCAACTAGGCGCCAGCCGATAATCAGGGGTCCAGTGCTTTACGGGCAATATGGTATTCTTTGCCGCCTCCTCCTCGGTCATGTCGGATACCCTGGAAAGGTCATAATTAACTCCGTATGAAAACAAGGGCCAGCCATAATTACCCCCTTTGGTAATTATATTGAACTCGTCACCACCCAGCGGTCCGTGTTCATTGGAATATAAAGTTGCATTATCCGAATCATAAAAGAGTCCCTGAGGATCTCTGTGCCCGTAAGTCCAAATACCCGAGGGTTCGCTCATGCCAGGAAAGACAGGATTATCTTCCGGAATAGACCCGTCATCCATCAGCCTAAAGATCTTCCCCCTTGGGTCGTTCAGGTCTTGCGGCCCCGGATCGGGCCCAGGTGCCCCGCCTGCACCAAATGAAAAAAAGAAATGTGTGTTATCTTGCCAGGCAATCCGGGAACCAATGGCAAACTGATCTGACTTAAAAATTATCTCAAAATCCTGTGCTGAATTTTCCATCAGTCTGAACCGTGCTACCGAAAGATGGTAGTCCTCGTTCACGTAAGTCAGGTAGGCCATTTGATTAGATCCAAACTCCGGGTGAAGACTTATATCCATCATGCCTCCATAGGGCCTGTCTGTTGTAAATGTCCTGGATTCCGGTAAGCCATTCACTTTGTTCACCTCGCCATTCCGGTAGCGGTAAAGAGCACCCATTCTTTCGGTGAAAAGATAATCATCTTCACTAATCACATCAATGGCCCATGGTATTTCAAAGCCATCGGCTAACACCTCCAGATCTAAACTTAAACCGGACGCCGTGGTTTGCGTCTTTACTTCACCGCAAGAAATGAATAATAAGGTGATTGGAATGAAGAATATTTTTTTGAGAATTTTAGTCCCCTGTGGTATTGTAAATGAGTCCTTTTGATATTTTAAAAAAGGTGTTCCCATGCGGAAGGATTTGGTCATGTGTTGATATTCAATTATTGAGCTAAATATAAACAATTACTCGCCGGCTTGACAGTGAAGTGGGTGTTTAATAGCATAATGGGATATGACTACCCATAGACACTGCGAAGCTCTGGCCGCAATAGATCTGAATAATCAACTTAACTATATCATATAGTTTCTCTAGGTGTCCGGTCACACGATTTCTGCCAAACTGGATTATGGAAAAGGGATAAAAAACCAAAAAGATCCGGAATACAGAAAACTTTTGGGTTATTGAAGCATGCATGTGGCAAATAACAAGTTAGACTTCATTAAAAGTTGGGGTTACAGCAAATTTGAATTACATATGCTACAAAGGAAGTGATTTTTCCAGAAAATAAAAGATCAACGATTATAATGGCATGCAACAAAGTGTATAAATAATAGCAGTGGAATTTACTTGTCGGAAATTCACACACAATAATTATCTTTAGAGCACAGCGGAAAATCATAATTGATTTACCGGTGCTAATCATACTTTACAGCTTGTGTATAATTTGAACAAACATAGCAGATGGCAGAAAAATTGGAGGAACTGGACAATTATTTAGACAATCATTACATTCACCGAAGTAATTGGTTAAGAGCTGCTGTCCTTGGAGCTAATGATGGAATTTTATCAACGGCAAGTATTGCGATTGGCGTTGCTGCTGCGAGTGACATTCGAGAACCCGTTATTTTGGCAACATTAGCTGGACTGGTTGCTGGTGCTTTATCAATGGCAGCCGGAGAATATGTTTCTGTAAGTTCACAAACAGATGTGGAAAAAGCCGACATTGAACGTGAAAAGCAGGAACTAATTGAAATGCCCGAAATTGAATTGCAAAGACTTGCAGAAATTTATGAAAAGAGAGGCCTGAAAAAAGAAACTGCCTTAACTGTAGCTAAAGAATTAACGGAACATGATTCACTGGGAGCACATATTAGAGACGAATTAGGAATTAATGAAATTAGTCAAGCCAAACCTATGCAGGCTGCATTTGCTTCAGGTGCAGCATTTTCAGTTGGAGGGTTACTCCCCTTTTTAGTAACGCTCTTTCTCCCTTTAAAAAGTATGGAATATTCACTTTACGGTTTTGCACTATTTTTTCTCATAGTATTAGGAGCATTGGCAGCCAGGACAGGTGGATCCAGTATTGGAAAAGCAATTATCCGAATTACTTTCTGGGGAACTGTTGCAATGGGACTGACGGCATTAGTTGGATATCTGTTTAATGTGAATATTGGATAATTATATGATGAAAGAAAGAACCGGAAAAAATATCCTTCCACCCCGGGATTTTGCAAAACGAGTTTTAAAGTATTCAATATTTTCATTCGGCTTATTAGCCATCTCCATTGGAATAGGAATTTTAGGCTATCACTTTATTGGAGGATTAAAATGGATTGACAGCATGTATAACGCTTCAATGATCTTAACAGGAATGGGACCTGTGGATGAAATGAGAACAGATTCAGCCAAATTATTTGCTTCAATATATGCTCTTTTTAGTGGGGTTATTTTTTTAAGTACAGTTGCCATATTCTTTGCTCCTTTTGCCCATAGATTGATGCATTTATTGCGAATTGAAGAAATAGATGAATGAGAATAACTACGCACAACAAAGTATATAGGCCATAAAACAGCTCCTATACAAACTGTTATGTGCAAACTCAGTGAATAAATATTAAAGATGAAAAGCTTATAAGGAGCCACTTCATTAAACAGAAACCACCTTATGGGCTTATCCAGACTGGGAATTTTGATAGATGAAATAGACAAAGAGCTGGATTGGCTTAGCCATTAATTTTCCTAATTATTTAATTAAAAACCTCTGGTGTTTGGCTTAGCTAATAATTCTGGACCGACTCTAAGTATTACTAGACTGATTTTTAGCATCCTTTAATAAGCTATTATCTCAGGGAGGACAACCAACTATTTCATTTCAAAGATTAAGCTGGTTTAATCCACATTCAGGCATTTTATTCAAATCAACCTGGTTGCCCCAAAGCCCTAATTTTTGTATTTTTATAGTATGCTGAATATCTTTAGGAAAATGCAAAAAAAGGTGATTCAGAACCCATCGGTAAACCGCTATCTTTTGTATGCCCTGGGCGAAATCACCTTAATTTTTATAGGCATCATGATAGCGTTGCAGTTTAACAATTGGAACGAAAACCGCAGGGCAGATGAACAGACTAAAATTTACCTTCAAAACCTAATAGTTGCACTTGAAGACGATATTTCATTCCTGAACAACACAATCAACTACAATAATTTTCGTCTCAAAGGGATTTTTTATATCCTAAAATATGCCGGTCTGAACGATTCCCAATTTGCCGATGTGGAGTGGAGGACGGATCTGGAGATGGAGGGTACAAGTGGAATCCTGTGGGAAGGCAGAATTCCGGATTCTTTAAACAGGGATTTTACAGAAAAGGCCTTTTGTCAATTAGGCCGCGGATTTGGCAGTGTGGCTTTTAATTATTCAGTTATTAACGAACTTCACAGTACAGGTTCTTTTTCACGCATCTATAATCAGGAACTTAAGTCATTTATTGCCAGGTATTATCGGCATTTACGGCAGCGAATGGAAGGCTATGCTATTGAGGAACACGAGCAATGGGCCAATGAGGTAACTAATTATCTCCGTGACCACTATGGTATTTTTACTCTTGACGTCAGTGGATTGGAAGATCCTATAGGCTTAATTGCAGATAAAAATGATGTGGAAATGCGACTTAGGTATTTGGCAATGGAAGTAAACTATCATATTAACTGGTCACTCTCTGCACGAATGATGGCACGGGAATTAATAGATGAACTCAAAGTGGAGTTAAGTAAGCCTTAAACCAAATTCTGAGATAATGGCAACTAAAATATTTTCTTAAAGACAGGGAACTACTTTTGGCAATAATTTAGTTTCTATCCATTTATATTGAAACTTAGGGCTTTCTATAGCTGTTCCGTACCAAAGAAATTGGCGAGTCGCTATGATGCAATGATTCCTTTCTGGCAGGGTATACCAGAAGTAGCAACCATCTATTCTATCCTGCGCTATAGCGTAAAATCAGATTATTTTTTATATATTTAAAAGGCTACAGCGTTAAACCAGTCTGCCTATGTCCGCACACGAAATCGAAATTATCCTAAGCAGGCAATTGGCTGATTGTCTTACGGTCCCTGTTTTTATAGTAGATCCTGA
>JAHEBI010000480.1:0-477 GCA_024642325.1 Eudoraea sp.
TCACCTTCCAGTTTCTGCATTATAAAACCTTCCCCTCCAAACAAGCCTCTGCCCAATCGTTTGGAAAATTCTATCCCAATAGAAACTCCTTTGGCTGCGCAGAGAAAGGCATCTTTTTGACATATAAATTTCCCCTGTTTTTCAGATAAATCAATGGGCAATATTTTGCCGGGATAGGGAGAAGCAAAACTAACTTCTCTTTTGCTTTGGCCTACATTTAGAAAAGCGGTCATAAACAGGCTTTCACCTGTAAGAATTCGTTTTCCTGCCGAAAATATTTTACCAAGTACACTGTTGTCCTGGTTGGAACCATCCCCAAAAATGGTATCCATCTTAATATCGGTGTCCATCATCATAAAACTTCCCGCCTCGGCAACTACGGCTTCCTGCGGATCCAGCTCTATTTCAACATATTGCATTTCTTCCCCATAAATATGGTAGTCTATTTCGTGTCCATTCATCGTTCGTATTTTAAGT
>JAHEBI010000480.1:487-2181 GCA_024642325.1 Eudoraea sp.
CAATAGTTAGTTGATTTAGTAATCAAAATGTTACAGATACATATTAAAATTAAAAACCTCAGGCTCTCAATTTAACCGTCCATTCAAAATTAAAGGTCGAAACCACAAGTCCGGCCTCATTGATTCCGACAGAATCCATCCAAAAGGTTTGTCCTTCGCCGGTAGCTATGGTTTGATCCAGTGCCTCTTTAATTTTATTTCCATCCTGACAGGTAAATGTAATTTTGCCCGTAGCTTTTTTAGAAAAATTGGCTTTATTGTTGGCAACAAGCATGGAAATGTCCTTTCCCCGCCCTCTTATCTGAGCATTAACCATAGCACCTGTGCTCAACTCAGCTGCCATTCCTTGTACCGCCCAGTACATTGATTTAAAAGGATTCTGATTAAACCAGCTATGTTTTACGGTGACTATTGCTTTGTTCTCATCACAGGATCTAAGTCGCACGCCACACCACCAGGCCGATGGCAACTTGAAAAATGCAAAGGCATTGAATTTACTGGAATATGTGCTCATGGAAAATATAATATACAGTAAATGTAGAAATTATTGTTTAAGTAATAAATGTTAAATATTTGTTAAATATTAGTACTATGTTTTGCATAATACCTTTTTTAAGATATATATTTGCATAAGAAACTAATATGCCATGACAGAGACATTGTCCAAACACGAAAGAAATTTATCCGCAGTCATTCATGCGTCTACCTTAAGCAAGTACTTTATTCCTTTTGGAAACTTCCTTCTACCACTGATTTTATGGATAGCAAATAAGAAGGAACACAGCTTTGTAGACTACAATGGAAAACAGGCTTTGAATTTTCAAATTAGCCTCTTATTGTATTCCGTCATTCTTGGAATCATTACAGTTCCTTTTGTACTGGGATTTTTACCAAGCATTTTTGATGGAGGCTTATTGAATATACGGGATTACAATGAGTTCAATAATATTAATTTTCATTTTTTAAAAGAAAACCTACATTTCGGATGGTGGCTTTGGCCCGTTGGAATTGCAGGCTTAATACAGGTTGCTCTCTTTATCGTCAATATAGTTTACACCATTTTGGCCACTTTAAGGACAAATGAAGGGCAGTATTTCAAATATCCGATAACTATAAATTTCATAAAATAATAAACAGCATTAATCAAGCTATATAAAAGGAGTTATTTATCAATCAGGAAAGGAGTTTATTTATCAATCATCATCAAATGAAAAACAAAAAAAACGAACAGTTAACCAGGTGCTGAAAATAAATCCGTAACAAACGGTGCAGCACAAAACAGAATTATGAAATTATGAACATAGAAAACACAAAAGCACAGATGCGGAAGGGAGTTTTGGAATATTGCATACTCTCCATTCTTAAGGGAGAAGATAAGTATGCTTCTGAAATTCTGAGCACACTCAAAGATGCAAAAATGCTGGTGGTGGAAGGAACTATTTATCCCTTACTCACCAGGCTAAAGAATGCAGGGTTGCTCAATTATCGCTGGGAAGAATCAACCTCCGGGCCACCCAGGAAATATTATGCACTCACAGAAACAGGGAAAGTCTTTTTAAAAGAACTAAACATCACCTGGGATGAACTTAGAGGTGCAGTTAATTTGGTTACCAATACTAAAAACAACTAACAATGAATAAAACAGTAAATATAAATCTCGCAAATATACTTTTTCACATAGATGAAAAAGCATT
>JAHEBI010000481.1 GCA_024642325.1 Eudoraea sp.
TGTCATATATTCCTTGTTGGCTGCTTTAAATTCTTCCAAATGTTCTACCTGGCTTTTGTCTACTACATTGTAATAGTGCGCAGCCGAAATGCGCACGGCACGAACTGAATCTTTTAATAAGGGGATTATTTGGGGTGCGAAATCCGGACTCCCTATTGCTTCAAAAGCCCGAACTGTTTGATTTCTGACTAAAACCGACGTATCATTTAAATATCTGGTTAAGTCCAGCGCTTCTTCATAGGAAATTTGAGAATTGGCATAAAGGCCTATAGCAGTTGCCCTGGCTATTTCAGGGTATTCATTACTGGAAAAAACCTTCTTGAATTCCTGATTGTCATCCATATACCCTTTTAATAAATGGTCTGAAAAATGGTCTGCTCTCACCGATCCATATTTCTCTGCTACAAAGTTGCTTGCCCACCCGGCAGACTTATCCGTATGACATTTATTGCAGGCATTTGGAGTGCCGAATGCCACCGATTGATCAGGTCTGGGTATTCTAAAACTATGGTCTCTCCTGTAATCATTTACCATATACAATTTGCCATCCATGTGGCAGTTGATGCACAAAGCAGCCTCGGTATTCATTTTATGGTAATGGTGTTCCGGAGTATTATACTTATCGGGAAGATGACATGTTAAACAGAGGTCGTTGCCCTGTTTCTTCAATTTGAGGGAATGCACATCATGACAATCCTTGCAGGAAACCCCAAGTCCGTACATTTTGCTCTCGATAAAGGAAGTATAAACATAAACCTCGTCTCTTATCTGGCCATCGAGTTCATACAAAGGTTCCTCCAGCATCCTTGGAAAATAATGATCCATGAAAGTACCCGTATAATCAAAATAAGGTGTTAAGTTGCCCCTTCTGGAATGGCACCTGGCACATTTATCTACCAGTTCTTTAGGCGCTACAGCCCCTCCCATATATAGTTCAGGAGGCAATACGCCATTAGCTTCATTTTCTTCCTGTTGTTTGTAATAGGAAACATGCGTTCCTGAAGGGCCGTGACAGGCCTCACAGGCTACATTTATTTCACTGAAGGTGGTATTGTATGCACCCGCCGCTAAATCATAATTTTTTCGAAGGTCCGTGGAATGGCAATCGGCACACATAGTATTCCACCGCTGACTGCCACCGGACCAGTTGATCCACTCATCATGCTTGATATCCAGGTCTGGTTGAAGATGAAACCACTTTTCTTCCAGCGTATCCCAGGCCGTAAGCAGGCAATTGTACTCCCCGTTTGGAAATTGTACAATATATTGTTGCAACGGGGTATAGCCAAATGTATAGACAATCTTATAATCCGTATAATTCCCGTCCTCTCCCTGTGTATTTACATAGTAATCTCCTTCTTTGATAAAGAAGGAACTTTTAACACCCTTATGGGTAAACGAGGTGTTTTTAAAGTTAGCAAGTATCGTAGTGGAATCTGCTATCTTCATGGCCTGGTCGTGATGCGAATTCTGCCATAATTCGTATTCCTGCTGGTGACATTCTATGCAGGTGGCAGCGCCCACAAAAGATGCTGTATGGGCATTGGCTTCAATCTTTACGTAAGCCTCCTTTTCTATTCCATTGCAGGAAACCAGGAACACAGTTAGCAATGCATAAGAAAGATGCTTAATAACTGATGGATTATTAGCATTAGGGATAAAATAGTCAATCATTTTTGATAACAGTAGTTGGTTTCCGGGTAGAAATTAAGTTTAAAAAATGGTTTGGAAAATTACGTAATTATATCAAATAAACCCTGATTTTTTAGAACTCAATATACATGGTCCGTTCATATTTGTAATTTCTATTGATATTAATGACCAATTGCATGGCCAGAGTACTCCGACAGGAAGTGTTGCCGCCGGGATCTGTTATCTCAATGAAATAAGACACACCTATAATTCCATTAAAACTACACTCTCTGGCGAAATTAGAGAAGTTAAATAAATTGTATTTTTGTAAAAATATGTAACATGGTTTTTATGAGTTTTAATCTCCCATATTCCAAAATTATTTTTGAATATCTTCCTTTGCATAAAATCACTTTTATATTCTTTTTTACGGTAGCCCTGTTAGGCAGTTTTGAAGATAGTTATAGCCAGGACTCTGATAGTGCTGGCAGTTCAAAAGATCAGGCTGAAATACAGCTTGTGTCGGTGCCTGAGCTTT
>JAHEBI010000093.1 GCA_024642325.1 Eudoraea sp.
TTTTAAACATGTTTAGAACCATACAAAAATCCAACCCTGAGTTTGAAAGTAATCATCTGAGTTTTATTACAGTTAAAACCAAAAACTTAAAAGGCAGGGGTGATATTTGTCTTTTCGTTCCCCCTATGGAAGGGCTTAAAGATGTGCCATTGGTGATTCTTCTTCATGGAGTATATGGAAGTGCCTGGGAATGGTCTCAAAAAGGCGGGATACATATTACCGCTTGGGAAATGATTCAAAGTAAAGAATTAAAACCTATGGTAATTGCTATGCCCTCTGACGGACTCTGGGGTGATGGCTCCGGATATGTAGCACATGGCGGGTTTGATTTTGAAAAATGGATTGTGGAAGATGTACCCAATGCGGTTATTGAAAGTGTTGAAGCTATAAGTGAAAAATCGGACCTTTATATTTCCGGACTTTCTATGGGTGGATTTGGGGCACTGCGCCTGGGAATCAAATATGCTGATAAATTCAAAGCGGTATCCGCACACTCTTCAATTACAGAATTAGGACAAATGTCTATGTTCGTAGAGGAATCACTTAAGGAGTATGAGCAGAAAAACAGACAGGAGGAATCCGTTTTAGAATTGGTTCTGGAAAGAAAAGATAATTTGCCGAAATTTAGGTTTGATTGCGGAACGGAAGATTTGCTTATCAATCAAAACCGTCTTCTCCACGAACAACTAAATAAAGCACAAATTGTACATGAATATGAGGAGTTTTCAGGAGGCCACGAATGGGACTACTGGCAGGAGCATGTAAAAGATAGTTTGCGCTTCTTTAATAGGTTTGTCAGATAACTTAAAATTAAAAGTACCTTATATTAGTGCAATGAATTTAATTTGAATAGGAACAATTAGACACACGAATATGGCAGCAATAAAAGACCTGGCAGATTATCATGAGTTGGTATCTGACCTTTTTCAGCAACCAAAATCAAAGGAAGAATGGGATCAGTACAGGTTAACCCCTGAGCAGGTGGCTTATTTCCATGAATATGGATATTTGTCGGGGATTAAGCTATTGGAAGATGATCAGATTGAAGTCCTGCGCAACCAATTGGCCGAAGTTATGGACCCTTCACATCCTGCCCATCATCTATTCTATGAATTTCATAGTAATGAGTCTGAAGATTCTAATTCGGTTTTATTTCATTCTTTGGGTCATTGGCGTATAACCAGTGGGTTTCATGATGTTCTCTGGAATCCGGCATTCGTTATGGCCGCACATCAATTATTGGAAAATAAGCCTGTCAGATTCTGGCACGATCAATTATTCTATAAACCTGCCAAACACGGGGGAGTAGTAGCCTGGCACCAGGACTATTCGTATTGGACGCGTACCGTGGCCATGCAGCATTTAACCTGCTGGACAGGGCTTGATGACGCATCTACAGAAAATGGTTGCTTGCATTATGTTCCTAAAAGTCATAGATGGGGTTTGTTGGATGCTCCTTCTCTGGCCGGGGATATGAACGGATTAATGAAATATCTTACAGAAGATCAAAGGGAAGAATTTAAACCGGTAGCGATTGAAATGAAAAAGGGTTATGGAACTTTCCACCATCCTTTATTGGTCCATGGGTCTTATGAAAACAAATCTGAAATGAGCAGACGGGCATTTGTTTTAAATGTATTTGCAGATGGCACCGTCAGTAATACGGATGACGAATTATTGGCAGGGGTTCCTGTTATACCAAAAGGAAATAAAATGCAGGGCAAATTTTTTCCTTTACTTTATAACCCGGACGCCTGAATACTAACCAGGATTTGGTATTCATTTAAACCGGGTCAACCAAGTGGAATATTAATACTATAGAAACTATGAAAGCTAATATTTTAAAAAAGGCATTGGCTGAAGGAAAAACCGTTTTCGGGCCTTTCTGCAAAATCCTGGACCCTGCTGTTGTGGAATTAGCCGCTTTGGCCGGGTTTGATTTTGTGATTATTGACATGGAACATGGACCTTACAGCATAGAAACTGTCCAGCAAATGGTAAGGGCCGCGGAATCCCGGGGTATTACCCCTGTAGTAAGGGTTACAGAAAATAGTGAGACCTCCATCCTGCGCGTTCTGGATATTGGCGCCAGATCTGTTCAGGTCCCTCAAATTTCCACTGCAGAAGATGCGGCGAAGGTGGTCACTTCCTCTTTGTTCTATCCTAAAGGGGAACGTGGGATGTGCAGATATGTGAGGGCCGGGGACTATACAGCAGTTGACAAGGCTGATCACTTTGGAACTACAAATGAGAATATCTTAACCATCATCCATATAGAAGGGGTGAAAGGCCTTGAGAATTTACCTTCTATTCTCAAATGTGAAGGAATCGATGTTATTTTTTTAGGGCCCTATGACTTGTCGCAATCCTGTGGGGTACCCGGGCAGGTGCACCATGAAAAAGTTGTAAAACGAATGGAAGAAGCTGTGGCTCTGGCCAGGAAAAGTGGAAAAGTGGTTGGTACTTTTGTTGAAACTATTGAAGATGCCAAAAAGTGGGAGAAAATAGGGGTTCAATATATCTCTTATGCCGTGGATACGGGCATCATTCTAAACGCGTTTAAAAAAATTACTTCAGGATTAATCAAAAACTGACGAACACCTCTTTAAGGCAGATATCTTTATTCCTCAATCGCTTCTCTGAAGGCTTTCCATTTTATAACATCGCCATCAATGGGAAAGGTTTTTGAATTTTTAATAATTGCGGTGATTGCACCTATTCCGGAACCCATTACCCCAAAAATTAACCCAAAACCACCAGCTCCCTCACCTTTGCCCCACCACTCATTTTCACCTCCAGAAGCAAACCCTAAAATCGCCCCGGTTCCGGCGCCTATTGCTGCCCCCCAAAGGATATTATTCCCGGCTGATCGCTTTGTTTTAATAAAGCCAATACCGGTTACTTCAATATTTACAGGTTTTTCAATCGGCCCTACTACCAGAGAAGTGTCCGTTAGGCTGGCGATTCTACCCTTGGATATTTTTATGCCATTTAGATCATATACTCTTACAAAAGGGGCCGCCTTATTTTTTGTTTCCTGAGAATAAAGCATACTGCAAGAAATTAGCGCCAGGGTAAAAAGAAGGAATTTCATAAGATGATGGATTAGATTAAATCGGAATAACCAGGGGACACCAAAAAATTTATCTTACTCATAAAAATAGGTTAATGCCACAAACTGGACGGGCACTGCTGTCTTTGGGGGAATAGATTAAAGATAATGAAATATTTTTGACCGAATCTGCATATTTATTCTTAACAATCTGGCGTGCCTTTTATCAGTTACATGAACGCATTTTGCAGTATGTTACAGGCAGTGCCATCGGAATTAAACATATTCGGATTCTTTTTTCTTCGCTCATTTAAATTTTACTAAATTCAAAAGTTGAAAATCATAAAAGGAAATGGCCAACTATAATATTGATGCAAAAAAGAATATGACTTATGACGCAATTGTCATAGGATCTGGAATCAGCGGGGGATGGGCCGCTAAAGAGCTTTGTGAAGGCGGGTTAAAAACTTTGGTTCTGGAGCGGGGAAGAATTGTGGAACATGTGATAGACTATCCTACCATGAATAATGATCCATGGGATTTGGAGCTCCGCGGAGCCCTGGGCCCTGACGATCTTAAAAAACACCCAATCGGCGCCCGGGCAGGTTTTGTCGGAGCAAATAATGAACACTTTTATGCCAATGACCTGGAGAACCCCTATACAGAAGTCAAGCCTTTCCTCTGGGTTCGTGGGCACCAGATGGGAGGCCGTTCAATGCTGTGGGGCAAGCAGTGCTATAGATGGAGTGACCTTGATTTTGCTGCCAATGCCATAGATGGTCATGGAGTAGATTGGCCAATACGTTATAAGGATATTGAAGAATGGTATACTTATGTTGAGAAATTTGCCGGAATTAGCGGACAGGCTCTTGGTTTGCCACAATTACCAGACAGCCATTTTCTCCCTCCTATGGAGTTAAATTGTGTAGAAAAGGATATAAAAAGCAGAATTGAAAAAGAATTTCCCGGACGGGTCATGACCATTGGCCGGGTAGCACACCTTACAGAACCTTTAAATGGACGCGGCCAATGCCAGTTTAGGAACAGATGCGACAGGGGATGCCCGTATGGCGCATACTTCAGCAGTAATGCAGTAACGCTGCCAGCAGCCAATGCCACCGGCAACTTAACTATCAGGCCATATTCAATAGTTAATTCACTCATTTATGATGAAGAAAAGGGTAAAGCAACAGGTGTTCGGATTATTGACGCAGAGACCAATGAACATATGGAGTATTATGCAAAAATTATTTTTTGCAATGCTTCTGCTTTGAGTACAACTCAGATCTTACTGAATTCCAAATCAGGTCGATTTGAAAATGGACTTGGGAATGACAGCGGTGAACTTGGCCACAACCTGATGGATCATACCTATAGGGTAGGCGCAATGGGAAAAATAGAAGGATATGAAGATAAATATTATAAAGGCAGAAGGCCAAACGGCATATATATTCCGCGCTATGTGAATATTGATGAAAAAACAAAGACTGATAAGTTTGTCCGCGGCTTTGGTTATCAGGGTGGAGGTGGCCGCGCCAATTGGGGTGCAGGAGCAAATCAGGAAGATTTTGGGGCTGATTTTAAGGATGGTTTAATGAAACCGGGTCAATGGGAATTCTTCATTACAGGCTTTGCGGAATGCCTTCCTTATCATGAAAATCAGGTAACCCTCGATAAAGAAAATGTTGATAAATGGGGCCAGCCCACATTAGCCATTGATTGTGAGTTTAAAGAAAATGAAAAAGCAATCAATAGGCAAATTAAGGCCGATGCAGTGGAAATGCTGGAAAAGGCAGGGGTGAAGGATATTGTTGGATTTGACAATGAGCACGAACCGGGATATGGCATACACGAGATGGGTACAGCGAGAATGGGGAGGGATCCAAAAACTTCTGTATTGAACGCTACTAATCAAATCCACAGCGTAAAGAATGTATTTGTAACGGATGGTGCCTGCATGACATCCTCCTCCTGCGTGAATCCGTCTTTAACGTATATGGCCCTGACCGCCAGGGCTGCTAATCATGCAATTTCAGAACTCAAAAAGAAAAACCTATAGGATTATGGATAGAAGAACAGCATTAAAAAAAACGGCCATAGCAGCCGGATCAGCTGCCCTGGTGCCATCACTTTTTTCGCTTTTGCAATCTTGTCAGCAGCAAGCGCGTTTGAATTGGGAACCCATTTTCCTAACCATTGACCAGGCCGAATTGGTTTCAACATTGACAGATACATTATTGCCTAAAACAGAAACCCCGGGAGCACTGGACATGAAAGTAGATATGTTTATTGATGTGGTATTTGCTAAAATGTTCGATAAAACCGGTCAGGATGCAATGATTGCAGAAATGAATAAGTTTGATGCATTGTGTGCCGAGAAGTTCGGTGATAAATTCGCAGAATTGGATACGGAGGGTCGCAAAGAATTTTTAAAACAGCAGGAATCCGCTTCTCCCAAATATAATGGTAAAGTCTGGGGGACAGCAGTGGGGGTTCAGGAACCGGTTGGGTTCTATCGTACTATTAAATCGCTGGCCCTATGGGGATATTTTTCTTCGGAAGAAATAGGAAAGAATGTGTTGAGTTATGATCCCATACCGGGCAAATACCTTGGTTGTATACCTCTACAGGATATAGGGAACAGCTGGAGTTTGTGAAGCCTACCCTGTTTCGACCTTCGGAATCGGTATGCGTTACAATTGATTTCCGCCTTTGTCGGAATTTGTTATTAGATGATTAAAATATTTCTTTATTTATTCGATATTGATAGGGATTCCTCCCTGGTGTTTCTTTTTGAAGTTTTGGCAATCGTTCGAACCGCCCGGTAGCCAGCATTTTCTTTTGGAATCTGCTTCGGTCGAGTTTCTCATTCAAAATAGCCTGATGAAGCTGGTGCAGGTCGGGCATGGTGAAATGTTGTGGGAGAAGGTTGTAAGTGATTTGTTCGTGTTTTATATCCTCTTTTAACCGATTTCTGGCCTCGATTACAATTGATTTGTGATCCATCCACATTGGGGGAAGCTCATTAAAGCTGAACCATGCAAAGGTTTCATCAAATCCCCCAATTTCAGGTGTAGTTTTACCAATATCAACCAAAGAGTAGAAAGCAAGTGTCACAAAACGTTTGTTTATCCAATAGTCTTCACTCCATCTTATTTTTTCCTTTTTAAAATATTCCTTCCATTCATCACTAAACTGACGTTTTTCATTACCGAAAACCGAAAGAAAATTTAGGTGAGGATCTTTAAGGCCTGTCCTATTCGTTAGAATTCTGGAAGCAGCATCATCAACAGATTCCTTGGTTTGAATATATCCACCAGGCAACAACCATTTCTCTCCCACCTTAAGGAGGAGGCACTTGAGAATATTGTTTTCATAACCGATAATTACCAGATCAATGGATAGTTGAGGGAGGTATTGATCTGCACCATGTTGTAAAAATTCTTTTAAATCCATAGTTACAAAAATATAGATTGTGGCCTTTTGCCACAAATAAAGTTTATATTATATTTGTGGCGGTTAGACACAATTAAATAATTATGAAAAAAGCTCTGAAGATTTCGTCGATTGTTTTGGGTTCACTAGTACTGATTGTTTTGATAGGAGGGCTTATTGGTTGGTTTTATATGAAATCGGCCTTCCTTGATTTTGAGAAGGACTATGTTGAAAAAAAGGATTTTAAAGAAATCACTGTAGACGGATACACATTTATGGATCGCAATGGAAATGGTGAATTGGACATTTATGAAGATGACAGAAGTCCCATTGACGAAAGAGTGGAGGATGCCCTTTCAAGAATGACCATTGAAGAAAAAATTCACTTGCTCAAAGGCTCGGGACTTGCGTCAGCTATTGGCATGGTTGAGGCCGGAGAAGGAATACCGGGTGCCGTGGGAACAATCGTTCCAACACCTGGATTAGGATTGCCGACCATCTATTTATCTGATGGCCCTGCTGGATTGCGAATAGAACCCAAACGTGAAGGGGAAGACAGGACATATTATTGTACCGCTTTTCCTATAGGTACATTACTGGCCTCAACCTGGAATACAGATCTTGTAAAACAGGTAGGTACGGCAATGGGCAATGAAGCCCTTGAATATGGAATTGATGTAATCCTGGGCCCTGGAGCCAACATAAACCGTCATCCATTTTGTGGAAGAAATTTCGAATACTTTTCAGAAGACCCTGTGCTTACAGGCTATATAGGAGCTGCCATGGTTAATGGAATCGAGTCCAATGGTGTAGGTACCTCTGTTAAGCATTTTGTAGCGAACAATCAGGAAACCAACCGCAATTTCAATGACGTGATTGTTTCAGAAAGAGCGATGCGTGAAATTTACCTTAAAGGATTTGAGATTATAGTGAAAGAATCTCAACCCTGGACTGTTATGTCTTCTTACAACAAGGTCAACGGCACTTATACTTCCGAAAGCAGAAACTTGCTTACGAATGTGCTTAGGGATGATTGGGGGTTTGAAGGATTGGTCATGTCCGATTGGTTCGGCGGGAATGATGCAGGCGCTATGATAAGTGCCGGTAATGATTTGTTGGAGCCCGGCACCAGGAAACAATGGAAAACCTTACTTGAAGCCCACGAGGATGGAAATTTAGCGATTGAGGATATTGATACTTCTGTTAAACGAATCCTTAAGCTGGTTTTTGAATCGAAAAAAATGCAGAACTATCGATACGGGAATAATCCGGATTTAAAGGCCCATGCCGAAATCACACGCTTGTCCGCTGCTGAGGGGATGGTGCTCTTAAAAAATGAAAACACACTTCCCATTCAGAAAGGAAAA